>NZ_JAUBRB010000059.1:39177-39943 GCF_036701585.1 Microcoleus sp. POL10_C6
GTGTTACCGATGGCGCGGGTGTTGGCGTTACCGATGGTGTTACCGATGGCGCGGGTGTTGGCGTTACCGATGGTGTTACCGATGGCGCGGGTGTTGGCGTTACCGATGGTGTTGGTGTGGGAGTTAGTGCAGTATTTACAGTCAAATTAACTACACTCGAAGCAGTAGAAGTATTACCCGCAGCATCCTTAGCTGTCGCAGTTAAGGCGTAAGTACCATCAGTTAAAGCCGTTGTCGGTGTAAAAGTCCAATTTCCCGAAGCATCCGCCGTAGCAGTACCCAAAGAAGTTGTACCTTGTAAAATGTTAACGGTACTATTAGCTTCAGCAGTTCCCGTCACAGTCGGAGTGCCAGTGGCTGTTGTGCCAGCGGCTGTTGTAATGGTGGGTACTGTGGGTGCAACAGTGTCTACGATGAGACTAACTACACTCGAAGCAGTAGAAGTATTACCCGCAGCATCCTTAGCTGTCGCAGTTAAGGCGTAAGTACCATCAGTTAAAGCTGTCTGGGGGGTAAATGTCCAATTCCCAGAGGCATCAGTAGTCGCAGTACCCAGAGAAGTTGTGCCTTGTAAAATGTTAACGGTACTATTAGGTTCGGCAGTTCCCGTCACAGTCGGAGTGGCATCGTTTGTTGTACCAGCGGCAGTAGTGATTGTAGGTACTGTCGATGCTGTGGCATCGATTGTGAGATTAACTGGAGTTGAAGCCCCAGAAACATTACCCGCAGCATCCTTAGCTGTAGCAGTGAAGGCATAAGTGCCATC
>NZ_JAUBRB010000060.1:0-39306 GCF_036701585.1 Microcoleus sp. POL10_C6
CCGCAGTGTGCAGCACAAATGGTAGCGGCTCAGCTATTTAACGAACGCGAACACAATTCCATACCTGCAGTATATGGCTGCGTAACTACTGGCGTTGTCTGGCGGTTTCTGAAATTAGATGGAAATAATTTAATTATTGATGCTGATGTTTATTGTGTCGATAATGTTCCTATGATTTTAGGTATTTTGCAAACAATTGTTAATTCATACAAATAATTTAACGACTCTAATAAAATAGGTAGGCAGGTAAAATTATGTTGTTATTACAAACTTAATGATATTTTTTTGCCGGATGCGAGAGCAAAAAAGTTTTACCGCCAATTAAATAATCTAGCTGTACAAATGATCGCAATTACTCCCGAACAAATAGCGCTAATTCCGATCTATCGCGAGAAGTGGCGACAAATTGGACTTTCGATAGAACCAGTCGATCGCCCGCAAGCTACAGCGGCCATCAACACCGCCTACAACATCATCGGCTGTCCTGAACCGGAAATTATTTTCTGTGACAGCCCTTACATAGCTTTGGAAGCTATTGAACCGCTAAGGATACGCGATTCTGGTCTGGGAATGGCCAGCGAAATCAGAAACAAAATTCATAATGAATTGTACGATATATTAAGAAGTCAACTCGGCAGGAAATTAGAAAATAAGATTTACAGCCAACTCTATAATCCGCTGTACGCTCAACTGATGAATCAACTCCACCTTCATGTTAAAGACGAAGTTTACGTCAAATTAGCAAGGAAGTTGGGCGGGAGATTTCAGAGATTTCTGATCGATCAGGTTTATCATAATAACAACATAGTTTCCGAACTGTCAGCCTGTCACGGAAGTTGGGTGGATTTTTGTATTGGCGTGTTAAATTTGGAGTACGATCGCTCTTTATACTCAGCCTTTAAATCTTTAGTGGAAAACTGTGGCTGGATTTACCCGTTTGAGAAAAAGTGCTTTGTGTGCGATCGCCCGATCCAACTTCATTTTGATAGTGAATATTTGCTCCACGCTTTATGTCAACCAGCGGTTGAATTTGCTGACAAGTTCAGTGTATACTCTTATCGTGGCGTCCGACTACCGGAAATAATCGGTCAAGTTCCGCCGCAGTCTTGGCAAGCTTCATGGCTGTTAACAGAACATAATGCCGAAGTGCGGCGAGTTTTGATTCAGGCGATCGGCTATCCAAGAATTTGTCAAGAATTGCAAGCAATAGAATTGGATTCTTGGCAAGAATATACTTTGTTGAAAATTGAGAATAATATTGACATAGAGCCAATTTATTTGTTAAAGATGACTTGTGCGAGTACGGGACACCTTCACGCTTTGCGAGTGCCGCCAAAAGTGCGATCGGCTAAAGAAGCGATTAGCTGGGTAAATTGGGGAATAGATCCCGAAGAATTTCAAGTCCAGACTTGAGGGAAACTTTGGAGTTTTGAGTGCGCGAGTTTAGAGTTAAAGAATTACAGCGCCACAAAAGTAGCGTTCTGCACAAGTCCAGAACAATTAAAAAATGTAGAATTGCAGCCACCGCTTGATACTATGTACTCTGGCAGCTAAAACCCACAACTTCAAATCGACATGAGCCAGCATTCAGACCGCATTGCCCCTCACGGCGGCACCCTGGTCCACCGCATTGCCACACTAGACCAAAGACAAGAATTTTTCGACAAAGCAGAGTCCCTGCCGCGAGTCCAGTTGTCGGATCGATCGATCTCCGACCTGCAAATGATCGCCATCGGCGCCCTGAGTCCCCTCAAAGGGTTCATGAACGAAGCTGATTATCGATCGGTCGTTAAACAAATGCGCCTCTCCAACGGCCTTCCGTGGTCGGTTCCCATCACCCTCTCGGTAACAGAAGAAGTCGCCGCCCCCCTGAAAGCAGGAACTTTAGTGCGCCTAGACTCGCCGGCAGGCAAATTTGTCGGGCTCTTGGAACTTGCAGAAAAATATCACTACAGTAAAGAAGAAGAAGCCCTCAACGTCTACCGCACCGATGACCTCAAACACCCGGGCGTCCAAGTAGTAGACAAATCCGGGCCCGTTAACCTCGCAGGCGACATTTGGCTGCTGGAACGCGAACTAGATGTCCGCTTTCCCCAATACCAAATTGACCCGGCGAAATCGAGAATGCTGTTCACAGAAAAAGGATGGAAAACCATAGTCGGTTTCCAAACCCGAAACCCCATCCACCGGGCACACGAATACATTCAAAAATGCGCCTTAGAAACAGTAGACGGCTTGTTTCTGCACCCGCTAGTCGGGACGACTAAGGATGACGACATCGCCGCTGACGTGCGGATGCGCTGCTACGAAATTCTGCTAGAAAAATATTATCCAAAAGATCGCGTAATTTTGGCAATTAATCCGGCGGCGATGCGCTACGCCGGGCCGCGAGAAGCAATTTTTCATGCTTTAATCCGCAAAAACTACGGCTGCACTCACTTTATCGTGGGGCGCGATCACGCTGGAGTTGGCGATTATTACGGCACTTACGATGCCCAACATATTTTTGATGAATTTGAGCCGGGAGAATTGGGAATTGTGCCGATGAAATTCGAGCACGCTTTCTATTGCCAACTGACGGAACAAATGGCTACAACTAAAACAAGCCCAAGCACTCCCGAACAACGGGTGCATTTGTCGGGAACCAAAGTTCGGGAAATGCTGCGCGCTGGAAAATTGCCTCCGCCGCAGTTTTCCCGGCCGGAAGTCGCTGCAGAATTAGCCAAGGCAATGAATATTTTCAATTACGAGATTTAAATCTTGAACTTGGGTGTCGGCGACATTCTGAAGAGTTTTGAATTTTGAGTTTTGAGTTTTAAATGGGAAATTTTCAACTTAAAGCTCAAAAGTTAAAACTTAAAAACTCCCTTCATACTAAACAGTCACAATCTAATTAATTCCCCTAAAATTATTGAGGGGAATTTAACTTAAAATTCAAAACTTAAAATTCAAAGCTATTTAAAAATGGGACTCAAGCGGCGGGAATTTTTGCAGCAAGCTGGCCGGGTGCTGGCCGCCATCGGCATCAGCGAGGCCCTGTGGCTGCCGTTGGGCGATGGCTACCTCCAAGCCTTAGCGCAGCCGACAGCCAGGAAATTGGCTTTGTTGGTGGGCGTTGACAAATATCCAGACTCGCCCCTGCACGGCTGCGTCACGGATGTGGAATTGCAGCGGGAACTACTGATACATCGGTTTGGGTTTGTGCCGTCGGACATTTTGACTTTGACTGACGCTCAAGCTACGAGGGAGAATATCGAGACGGCTTTTATCACTCACTTGACTCAACAAGCAAAACCCGGTGACGTGGTAGTTTTTCACTTTAGTGGCTGCGGTAGCCGAGTCAGTTTGGGCGAGTCTCCCGGAAAAATCCAAAACAGTTTGGTGCCGGCGGATGATGTTTTGCCGTTGTTAGCAAACCGGGCGGTGAACGATATTTTAGAGGAAACGCTGTTGCTGTTGATGCGATCGCTTGCGACAGAAAATGCGATCGCCATCCTCGACACCAGCTACCACTATCGGGGTTTCCCCACAAACGGCAACTTTCGCATTCGCTCCCGCCCCCGCCCCACCATCGGCGAGCCGGGCCTCGCAGAATTAACGTTTGCCCAAGACCTCCGCTCTCGCCCAAATCTTCGTCCTGCGGCCACCGTACTTGCCGCCGGTGCGGATTCCCAACTCGTCGCCGAACAAGAGTGGAACGGATTTACCGCAGGTTTGTTTACCTACGCCCTCACCCAAACTTTGTGGTGGGCAACTCCCGCTAGCAGCTTCAGCGTCAGTTTCAGCCGCGCTGCAGGTAATGTCGAGCAAATCGCGGGGTTATCGCAGCAACCGCAAATTCTCAATCACGATTTAACAGCCGCGCCGGCGGTGAATTTTTCAAATTTAATCTTGAATTCCCCTGCATCTGACGGCGCTGTGACGGCCGTGGAAGACGGAGGCAAAACTGTGCAGTTGTGGCTGGGGGGTTTGTCGCCCTCCGTTTTGGAGTGCTCCGGGGGTTCTGTGTTTGCTGTGGATTCCTCCGAGGGCGCGAGGCTTTTGCTGCGGGGACGCACGGGCCTCTCTGCTAAAGCCCAAGTTGTAGACGGGTCTGCTCAAACAAACGGCCAATTAACAGTCGGCGAAGTGGTGAGGGAAGAAATTCGGGTATTGCCGCGAAACATCGGTTTGACAGTAGCTTTGGACTCAGGTTTGGAACGCATCGAGCGCGTGGACGCCACCAGCGCCTTTGCGACTGTGCCGCAAGTTTCGGCGGTAGGCAGCGAGCAATTGGCTGACTGTCGGTTCGGCAGAGTCCCGGAAACGACTTTAGCCGAAACAGTCTCGGCTCACGAGCCTGGTGTGATACAAAGCCGTTACGGTTTGTTTTCTGTGGCTCAAATGCTGATTCCCGATACTCAGGGCGACGGGGGAGAAGCAGTCAAGGTGGCGGTGCAGCGCTTGACTCCGCACTTGAAAGCGCTGCAGGCTGGGAAGTTGCTGCGGCTGACAGCCAATGAGGGGTCTTCGCGCCTGAAGGTGCGGGCGATTCTGGCAACTACCGCACCGCAAGCGCGGGCTGTGGCGCAGCGAGAGCCGGTGCGGGCCGGCGGTGATTATCGGCTGGAACCGCTGAACGGGGAAAGTGAGAAATCCGCAAGCCCTCATATACTAAGTTTAGTCGAAGGCAGCCGAGTTCGGTACAGATTGTATAACGACAGCGATCGCCCGGTTTACTTTGCGGTGTTTGGCTCGGACAGCGCGGGACGGCTGTCTGTGCTCGGCGCTGAGGGCAAAGACGCTGTGGGGGCAATGTCGCGGGCGATCGCTCCTGGGGAGAATTTGACTCTGCCGGCGGCTGGGGGGAGCGGGTGGGCGGTATCGGGGTCGATCGGACTTGCGGAAACTATGATTATATTTAGTGAGAGTCCCTTGGCTCAAACTCTGGCTGCAATAGAAGCCGAAATGCAGCAAACGAGGGATGCCCTGCCAATTCGAGTGTTGTTGAATCCTTTAAATGTGGCGCGGGCGGTACTCGAAGATTTGCACGCGGCTAGCATTCCGGGGGTGCAGAAAGTGGGGATATCGACGGATGATTTGGCTTTGGATGTGAATGTTTGGGCAACTCTGAGTTTTGTTTATCGGGTGGTTTAATTGAAAAATGGGGACTGGGGAATGTTTTCTATAACCTATAATCCGAATCTATCCGAGTACGAAATCGATAAGCTGTCGCGCATTTAAATTGCCTGTTAGATGCGGGCGGGACGCCCAACCCACAAGAGTTTGATTGTTTTTTTTACAGACCATTTAAATGCAGAACATCTTATTACTCCGGCTACGATAAGCACGAGTCGCTCAGGAACCGCGTACCCGAAGTATTGGGAATGTTAACAGTCAACAGTCAACAGTCAACTGACTGATAAAGCTTTTCTACCATTTGAGCCAAGCGTTTCATGGCAGTTTCAATCTCATCATTTGTTGCAGTCAAACTGATGCGTAAACACTCATGTTTGTGCTGCCAATCTTCCCGCAAACCGGGGAAGAAAGAACTTCCTGGCACGACAATTACGCCGACTTTTTTCAACTCTTGATACAGTTCCCAATCAGTCATTGGCAAATCTTTCAGCCACAACCACGCGAAAATTGCTCCTTCGCCCCGGTGCAAAAACCACGGCAAATCCTTCGGCATTGCTTGTTCTAGAGTGCTTTCTACGATCGCAAATTTGCTTTGATAGTACGGGCGAATTACGTTGATGGAGATGTCGGCCAGAGCGCCGGACGTAATGGCACGAGTTGCGATCGCCTGTCCGTATCTCGGCGAATGAATGCACATATTGGTCTGAAAACATTCTAATACTTGAATGAGTTTTTCATCGCCGATCGCAATTCCGATTCTTTCTCCCGGCAATCCGGCTTTGGACAAACTCATACAGTGCACGATATTGCCGCCAAAAATCGGCGTCATTTCGGTAAAATTCAAGGACGGGAATGGAGGGCCGTAGGCGGAATCCACGAACACCGGCGCGTCAAAAGCGGCCGCTAAATCGGCAATTTTCTTAACTTCGTCGTCGGTGAGAACGTTGCCGGTAGGGTTGCAGGGACGGGAAAAAATGACACAACCGGTGCTTTGGTCGATCGACAGTTGGCTGAAATCCGGGCGGTATTTGAACCTGTGAGCAGCCGTATCAATATCGAGGGTGGGTTTGCAAGCGACTACCGCTTCGGGAATCAAGCTAACGCCGCCGTAACCGGTGTAGTCTGGGCTCAGCGGTAAAACAATATTTTTAAGCTGTTTGCTGGTAGTGTAGCCGCCGAAAGCGTTGGCTGCGTAGAAGTAAATCGATTGACTTCCGGGAGTAATTAGAATATTGCGATCGGTCAAATTCAATCCGTAACGCTGGTTGAAATCCGTCCGCACCGCATCAATCAACGGCTGATAACCTTGACTCGAACCGTAGCGACAAACCACCTCGCCGTATTCCGGGCCCGCCAAAAGTTCCGCAGTGCAGTCGCGCCACAACTGCTCGACTTCCGGCAAAATCACCGGGTTTCCGGCGCTCAAATTGATAAACTCCTGCCCGCTGCCGGCTCTGAGAGTTTCAATAATATCTTTCATAATTGCCCGAACTCCCGTGAGGTGGGACATCTGAGCGCCAAATTGAGTCAGGGCAGGGTTCATAGCAAATGCAGCGACAATGATAGAAGTTTACAGTTTACCCATAATAACTCCAGTCGCAGGCGTTAGCCTAGCTTATCTGGGGCATGGGTTGTCGATCGAGCCTCTGACTAATTCAATAAACTCGATCGCACAGCATTTTGTTTTTTCCCCTGTGCGCGCACCGGATCATAAGATTCAGGGCATTTGTGGAGCCGGAGCGATCGAACAGTCTTTTTTGCCTAAAAATTAGCGAACGGAACAGCATTATCTAATTCAAGAGTTGTGGTAAGATTTCACGCCGTCGCGCCAGATGAATTGCCGATACTTGACAACAACCATTGGAAAAATCTAAAATTAGCCGTAAAACCAGATCGCAACAGAATTTTATGGGCGGCTGTTACTGCTATAATTACAGGTTTAATCCAGCCTCAAGAATCAGATTTGTTGCTCGCTCATTTTCATAATTCGCGGTTTGCTGACAGCGGTGCATTTTATCATCAATCCGACTAAAGCCAAGATAGCTCGTAAGGTCGCCCTTTGAGTGGCATTACATAACAAACACGTAAATTCCCACCCCAATTAACAGCCGTAAAATTCAACACAACAATGACATACTTTCCACTTATAGAATACGAGCAACTTACAGATCCTAAAGCCAAAGCAGTGTACGAAGAAATATTGACAGACTTGGGGTTTGGCATCGTCCCCAACCTGTTCAAGTCAATGGCAATCAACCCTGACATATTAGAAGCCAATTGGAAAAAATTCCGGGGAACCATTCTGCAAGGAGATTTACCCCGCACGCTTAAAGAAATGGTAGGCGTCGCTATTTCCCAATCAAATAATAGCGAGTACGCTCTCCAAGTTCATCTGCACGGATTGTCAGCCTTGGGGATGAGCGAAGAACTACTGCGAACCCTAGTTTCTGACTTTGCCAACTGCCCTTTGCCAAAACGTGATAAAGCCGTGATTACTTTTGGCTTGCTGGCTGCTACAAAACCCCTGGAAATGACAGAGACTGATTACCAAAACCTGCGGGATTTAGGACTTGATGATTCAGAAATCTTTGAGATTATTGCAACAGCAGACTTGTTTAGCTTTGTCAACCGGTATACGGATTCAATAGCCCTCGAAATAGATGCTTTGTAATCTATATTGTATACCCCTATTATGGGCGATCGGCTAGAAGATCAAGATCGAGAAGAACTTCTGTTGACAGCCCGCCGTTTGTTAGCAGAAGCTCAAGCGCTTTCCATCCGCATTTCCGCCGTCAACGAAGTTGCCAATGCCATTAACCGCACCCTCGATCTGGGCCAGATTTTGCGGGTACTAGGCAAGCAAGCCAAATGGTTGCTAGACTTTGAACACTGTAGCGTTTGCCTGCACAGCACTAACACTTGCATGACCTTATTTGGCCGGCATATCCCTGTAGATATTGCAGCCCTCCCAGAGGGCGGCCCTATTCACAAGGCTTTCACAACACGTCAACCTCAATTAATTCAAGAAGCGGGTGCTACTGCTATTTTATCCCCCTACGCTTCGCAAATTATCATTCCTTTGGAAAGCGAAGGTAAAGTTTTAGGAACAATTAATTTTGCCACAACCAAGCCGGGGGCTTACACTCAAGAAGACTTGCGGATTGGCTATCTTTTGGCTTTGCAACTATCTTCAGCTATCCGCAATGCTGAACGATTTAAAGAGATAAATAGCCTGTATTCCGAACTCGATGCCGAAAAGCACAAATCTGACCAGCTACTGTTGAATGTGCTCCCGGTGGAAATTGCCGAGGAACTAAAAAATAACGGCAAAGTGGAACCACTTTATTATGATTGCGTATCGGTTTTATTTACTGACTTTAAAGGCTTTACTCAGTTATCTGAAAAAATGACGCCGCGAGAGTTGGTTGACGAACTAGACTATTGTTTTTCTTATTTCGATCGCGTGATGGATAAATACTCTATGGAAAAATTGAAAACTATTGGCGACAGCTATATGTGCGCGGCGGGAATTCCTACCCCTCGCCCAACACACGCCTTTGACGCTGTACTTGCTGCCATAGAAATTCGACAGTTCATGGCTCTGCGAAAAATACAGAAAGCTCAACAAAATATCCCTTATTGGGATATCCGCATTGGCATTCATTCAGGCCCAATACTTGCTGGCGTAATTGGCAATAAAAAGTTTTCCTATGATGTCTGGGGAGATACAGTTAATACTGCATCTCGGATGGAATCTTCCGGCGTACCTGGAAATATCAATATTTCTCATACAACCTTTGAATTAGTTAGAGATTTTTTTGAATGCGAATACCGAGGAAAAATTTATGCTAAAAATAAGGGCGAATTGGATATGTATTTGGTTCGCTATCTTAAATGATTTTGGGAAGGGCGAATTGCTAAGGGAAAATGGCTAAGCGAGCCTTTATACCATTTTAGATTGTAGATTTTAGATTTTAAATTTTAGATTTTGATTAGGACATGAGTGATTACTCTCACGGTTTGGCTCGCGGGCCTACAGTTGCCGTTTTTTGGACTATGAACTGAGAATATATAGCTCGAAGTTTTTTTAAAAGTTCGGTATTGTATCGGATTGTCACCAAGCTATATTAAAATTATCGAGTTGTATATTTTAAATTTTAATTATTTATGCGTATTTGGCAAGCCGATTTTTACCGCCGCCCTCTCCAAGACGAAACTGGCAAACCACTGTGGGAACTCTTAATTTGCGACTCGGAAGGCAGTTTTCAATTTAGCGCTGTTTGCCGCCAAGGGGATGCAAATTCTAATTGGCTAGCTTCGCAGTTGCAGCAGCAAGCTCAAACCCAAAATTTGCCCGAATTGATTCAAGTATTTAGGCCTCAGTCTCTGGGCTTAATCGAAGCTGCGGGCAAAGTTTTGGGTGTCAAGGTGGAAGCGACTCGGCGCACTGCGGCTCTGAAATTGCTGCTGCAACAACGCGCCAAAGAATATTCGAGTATGCCTAATTATACAGGTGAAACTTATAGCGCGATCGCCCTCGACTCGCCGCCGCCCGTGCCTTTACCCGAAAACCTCTGGGGCGATGGCTGGCGTTTTGCTTCCCTACCCGCCGGCGACATTGAAGAGGCTTTCCAAGGGCGTCCCCTGCCAATTTTGGAAATGCCAGAATTGCTGTTACCGCTGAATTTGGGCTTGGCCTCAACAGTACCCGTACCGGGAGTGGTGATTGACGGCGGACGCCAGTCTATGCGCTTGGCTAGATGGCTTCAGGATGCCAAACCTTTTGCTTTGAATTATATCGCGGGAGAACCAGACGGATTGATATTGGAAGCTGGGCTAGTAGATAGGTGGGTTGTGGCTACTTTTGAAGATAGCGAGGTGAAAGCCGCGGCCCAAATTTACCAACAGCGCAAGCAATTAAGTAAAGGATTACATTTTTTGTTAGTCCAGCCCGATGATAGTGGCATGACTTATACAGGCTTTTGGCTGTTGAATTTTGAGCGATAAGATTTAAATAATATTATTGGTGATGTTGATAAATCGCGCGGCGAAAAATAGTAAAACAGCGCCCGAACGCAGTTTTAGCAAATACAAACTCAGACACAAATTTTAACACAGCTTGTTGAGCTCGCAAGAGATCGTGCTGCAAATTTATTCTACAACTAAAATCAATCCGTTTTGGATGCCCTGACAAACTCGGTTGATGTGACACTGGTCTTTTTCGTTCAGACCTTTCTGGGCTAGCATTGCTGATTTCAGCAGCCGTCTGTCAAGGGGGGTAATCTGGCGAAAAGCAAAGATGCGCTCGACGATCGCCTCGATCGAGATTTTGGGGAGGTTAGCAGAGCTGACTGTCATGGTCTTAACACGCTAAAAATAAGTAACAGAACTATGTACCTTTATTTTTAAAGATTTTGTGAAGCTACTTTGTGATTAAGATCACATATTTTTAGTGACAAAATAGTGTATGTGGGGTGACTGTTGTCACCAAATCTTTAATTATCTTTACACCAACTTAACGATGGCCCGATAGAATCACGGTGGTAAAACTCAAGCAGAGGGTAAAAATGGCACAAGCAAAAATCGGAATTATCGGCGGCAGCGGTTTGTATAAAATGGAGGCCCTCAAGGATATTGAAGAGGTGAAAATTGATACACCTTTTGGAGCGCCATCGGATGCCGCAATTGTGGGAACATTGGACGGTACGCCCGTAGCATTTCTGGCTAGACACGGCCGCAACCACACTTTTTTGCCCTCCGAAGTGCCGTATCGCGCCAATATTTATGCAATGAAGAGTTTGGGAGTTGAGTATTTAATCTCAGCGTCGGCGGTTGGTTCCCTGAAAACAGAGGCGAAACCTTTAGATATGGTAGTGCCCGATCAGTTTATCGATCGTACAAAAAATCGAGTTTCTACCTTTTTTGGAGAAGGAATAGTCGGTCACATCACATTCGGCGATCCGGTTTGCGGCGAATTGGCTAAAGTGTTAGCAAGTGCGATCGAATCCTTGAACCTCCCCGACGTTAACCTGCACCGGGGCGGCACTTACGTCTGCATGGAAGGCCCCGCATTTTCCACAAAAGCAGAATCAAACCTTTACCGCAGTTGGGATGCCACAGTCATTGGGATGACAAATTTGCCGGAAGCAAAATTAGCCAGAGAAGCAGAAATTGCCTACGCAACTTTAGCCTTAGTCACAGACTACGACTGCTGGCATACCGAACACGACAGCGTAACAGTAGAAATGGTAATAGCAAATTTGCACCGCAATGCAGAGAATGCTCAAAAAGTCATTCAAGAAACAGTCCGTAGACTAACAGAAAATCCCCCAGTATCTGATGCACATTCAGCTTTGAAATATGCAATTCTGACTCGGCTGGATCAAGTGCCGGCCGCCACTAAGGAGAAAATGGGTTTGTTGTTGCAGAAATATTTGTAAAACGAACCGCGAAGACGCAAAAAGCGCAAAGGAAAAACGGCCTCCATTCTTTCTCTTCCTTAGCGTCTTCGCGGTTCATTTAATCTTACGACCTATTCGTTATCCTATAGTTGACGATTATTTTTGAAGGATTAACTTATCAACTGCTTGAACGCATCGTGTTCGCGAATTTTTTCTAAATCAGCTTCACTTTTTGCCAACTCTTTACACACATTCGGATTGAGATTGAGGGCGCGCTTTAAATTTTCAATTGCTAATTCAATTTTACCTTGTAGGGCATAACATCGGGCTTTGTTGTACCAAATTCTGTAAAAGTCAGGTCGGATTTTAGCAGCATTGTCGTAGGAAGCGATCGCAGCTTCGTATTTTTGCAATTTGGAGAGTGCAACGCCTCGATTGTTCCAAGCGTCAGTATAATCATTTTTAACTTGTAGGGCTTGATTGTAAGAAATTACTGCTTGTTCGTACTCCTGCATTTTGGAAAAAGCAACGCCTCGGTTGTTCCAAGCATCGGCATAATCGGGTTTGGCTTGAATTGCTTGTTCGTAACAGTCGATCGCCTCCTGGTACTTCTGCAACTCCAACAATACCACGCCTCGATTGTTCCAAGCATCGGGATAATTGGGGCGAATTGTAGTAGCTTGTTCGTAAGAAGCGATCGCCTCTGGATATCGCTGCATTCTCGTGAGCACTACTCCTCGGTTATTCCAAGTATCGGCTAAATCCGGCTGAATTTGCAGGGCCTGATCGTAAGCTGCGATCGCATCTTGATAACGGTTTTCAAAGAAACAAGCATCTCCCTGTTTAGCATAGTCGCCGGCGGTCAATAACTGTTGGTAATTGCCATAGTTAACCGGAGCAAATTCTTGAATTTGGGCATCTGGGAATAAAAGGTCTGTTTCTGCCTCTGCCGAGTGATTTTGGTGTTGAATTTCGCCTAAGATAGTTTCAGCGTCGGAAATTAATAGTTTTAATTGAGAGATTGTATCGTAATGGAGACTTTCAATTTCTTGGCGAGCAATTGTTGTCTGCTTGGACAATTTTCTCAATAGAAACCAAACCCCGACTCCGGCTGCTGTCGGAAACAAAGTTAGGGCAATTACCAGTCCGTTAAGCAGTACCGCCGTGCGCCCGAAAGCAATGTCAACTTCTTCTTGAACTCGATCGCGAATTTCTTCTTTAAGTTGCTGCTGTGGGAATTCCTGCTGAAGTAACATTGCCGCCGTCGGTTCAGATGCAAAAACGCTACTGGCGCAGACTAGAATAGTCAAAAGGGCGATCGGGCTAATACTTTTTCTAAAGATACTTGACAAACGCATTGCCTTAGTGATACGCACCTGAGTTGCGATTTCCATGTGTCAAGAGATGCTGATAACGATGATCCCAGACTAGCCCATTTGTTCACAAACTCTTAAATACAGGATATCTGTTGTGCAGTCCCCTCCGATCAAATTGCTGACGCAAGAATTGCTAGACGAAGTTGCCGCTTCCTCCCGCCGCAGTCCCCGCCAGCGACAAAACTACAATTTCCATGATTTATCTGAAAAGGTGCAGCGGTTTGTCAACGTGCTGCAACCAGGCACTTACGTCCGCCCTCACCAACACCTGCGCCCGCCTGCTGTTAGCGGTTTTGAGTTTTTTGTGGTGATTCAAGGAGAAGTCGGTATTCTTATTTTGAACGAAAACGGTCAAATCCTGCAATCCTTGCGAGTCAGCGCGGCCGGTCCGACTCGCGCTGTCGAACTGCCAGAGGGAACTATTCACACGTTAGTAGCTTTGACACAGGATACTGTGATTTTAGAGTTTAAGGAAGGGCCTTACGACGTGGGGGCTGATAAAGACTTTTTGGCAGGTTTTCCTGCTGAGGGAACTGCGGCGGCGCGAGAATTAGTCTTGATTTGGGAAGCGGAATTTAACTGTTGACTGTTGACTGTTGGCTGTTGACTGTTGACTGTTGAGAGTTAAAAATCTAAACTCTAAAATCTAAAATCGATCGACTGATTACTAATTACTGATGAATCTAATTGTCGTCATCCGATTGTATAAATCTGGGGCGGTGCGAATGATTTTTCTCAGAAGCTCATCCGTCACCCAAAAGACGAGGGGAAAGGAAAATTTTTTGCTGAATTCGCTGCATAATAGGTTGGTAGAAACGAGCAATCGATCGATCGGCTCCACTGATTCCAAACCGAGGAGCATTAAAGCAGGAGGCTTTTCGCCGTCTATTTCTGCTGCAATTGTCGTGTAGAGAGTTGTCGCGGATTTGGGCAAAAACAGTTGTCGGGGTTTAACGGGACAATTTACTTGCAGCCGATCAACTATTTGCTGCCGCAAAGTTAGCGAGTTGCAGTGGACTAAAACGAAAGAAAAGTAACCTTGGGAAAGACGGAGCGCCCGCATTAAAGTTGAGAACGACCGCTCGTTATATTTAGCTGAGTCGTACTTAGCTGCATTGTCTTTAGCTGTATTTCCTGAGCTTTGCTCGATAAACATAAATTGCATATTTTTTATCTAGTTTTAGAGATTTTCTAGATTAAATGATGTTTCTAAAGAAAATGTGAAGATCGAAAATTTATTTTTCCTTTAAAAACTTTTGGGAAGTATACCACGCTTTTAAATTAATATCAATAGTCCGATCGAAATAGTCCGATCGACTGATTTGGCTTGAACTACTCAAAAAGCACCTGCGACGGCACAACAAAAGTATAGCCGCAGGCAGAAGGAAGAGCATATTTCGCAAGGGTTTCAGCAATTAATAACGTTCTAAAGATCTGGCAAGATTGCTAGATTAAATGTAATTAAAAATACAAAAAAATCACCGGAAATTCTCAGCCAGCGGCAAAGTAAACCAAAAACTTGCCCCAGCACCGGGAGTGCTAATTACCCCAATTTGGCCGCCGTGAGCACCAATAATTTGCCGACAAAGATAGAGACCCAAACCCAAACCAACCGAGTGTCGGGATCGATCGCCCCTAACGTAAAGGTCAAAAAGATGTTCGCACTGTTCCGGCAAGATTCCCGCCCCGTCATCTTCCACGGTACAGTAAATCATCCTACTTCCGGGATTGGGGATTGGGGATTGGGGATTGGTAATGGGGGATTGTGGATTGGTAATCGGTAATTTGTCGATGTTTTGTTTTGCTGTGCTTTGATTTATAGTTAATTTTTCCGCATTAATTACTTGAGCCGAAACTGTTAAATTCAATCCCGGAAAATTGTGTTTCAAAGCATTAGCTATTAAATTAGAGAAGACTCGCCACAACTGAGTTTTGTCCGCATTCACGGCTGGCAAATCATCCGGCACCAAATTTTTAAAAGTAACTTTACCCTCCTTCATCAAAGGCTCCAAATCTGTCGCAGCAGCTTCAACTATCGCCCTCAAATTAACCGATTCGCAGTGCAAAACCAAACCACGCAATTCCCCGGCGTGAACTTCCAACAGCGAATTTATCAAGCGCAATTGCTGCTCGCTACCTTGAATCATCCGCTCCAAAATAGAACGGGGAATTGCGATCGAATCCCCAGGTTTCGTCTGCCAATTTTTCAGCACCATTAACATTCCCGCTACCGGGTTTCGCAAGTCGTGAGAAAGAGCGTGAATAAACAGCCGCAGCGATTCTTGTGCCTGTTTGCGCTGCGTGATATCCTCAATTAAACCCTCATAATAAAGCACGGCGCCGCTGCTGTCCCGTACCGCCCGCGCCTTCTCGGAAATCCAGACAATACTGCCGTCTGAGCGGTAAATTTTAGATTCAAAATCCGATACTGTGCCGCTTTCCTCGATCGATCGCAAAAACTCATTTCTGCGAGCCGGATCGACGTACAACTGTCGTTCAATATCAGTAAACTTTGCCGTCACTTCTTCCGGGGAATCGCAGCCGTAAATCCTCGCCAAAGCTGGATTTGCAGTAATATAACGGCCATCGGGAGTGCTTTGAAAAATTCCCTCACCCGCATTCTCAAAAATGCTGCGGTACTTCGCCTCCGCCACCTCCAACTGCTGGTAAGCAGATTCCAACTCACGCCTGGTACTAAACTCTTTCCGTTGCAGACATTCGTACCAATAAACCGACAAATCGCAAATCAAACAAAACCAAAACAAATATAAGTAAAACCCGGTCAACTTAAAAGGAGTATACTTAGCAAAACTTAGATTTAAAACCAAATTTATCCCGACGTGGCAACACAAAACGCCGAGTTGAGAAATCAGGTGGAGACGCCAGCGGACGGGCATCAGCGTAGCTTGGATCAGAAACGCTAAACTCCAGGTAAAAATTGGTACGTCCCCGGCTTGTGCGACAGCTAACCCAAGCTGTACAATTACCGTCAGCGACCACGAAAAACCCAAAAATAGCAAACCGGGATAGCGCTGTCCGAAGGAGGTTTTTTGCAACACAAAACAGGTCAGCAAACCCAATTCTACAGCAGCGCTCGTGTACAAATAAACACTTTCAAACTCCTGGCGAGCGAAGAATCTTTCGCCCAGAAAATAAACCGTTATTGTGAAGGCAAAAAAGATGGCAATTCCGACAGCAGGGCGCAGCCGATCTCGGAGGAAGCGATCGCGCCACACCTCGTAAACCGTTAACGCCTGAACTGATTTTGCCTTGCCCAAAGAGTTCATACCATTTTAGATTTGAGATTTGAGATTTTAGGTTGAGAAAGATCGATCGTCCGAATTGACAGCAGGTAGCGAAAACCAGAAAGTCGAGCCACCGCCGGGAGTGCTTTCGACGCCGATTTCGCCGCCGTGAGCTTTGATAATTTGCTTGGAGAGGTACAAGCCCAAACCCAACCCTGTTAATTGTCGGCTATTAGGGTCTTGAACGTAAAGTTCAAATAGAGATTCCCGCTGTTTGGCGCTGATTCCCACTCCATTATCTGTTACACTACAGCGAACCATTTTTACGGTGACTCCGGGCAATTTGCTGCCGCTATTGCCAATTTGACCCTGATAGCGGGGCATTTTGCAACTGCCGTCGAGGTTGAATTTGGCCACGGTTTCCTGATTTTTCTGGGTGGTCTCGCCGATCCTAGGACGATCGCCCGCAGCAGATATCCCGTTAGCGATACAGCGGGCGATCTGAGTAGTTTGAGATGTTAAAGCCTGGGAATTTTCTTCATAACTTAGCGCTTTTTCAACTGCAATTACCTCGGCTTTAAAATTGATGTTGACTCCCGGAGGATTGTGTTTAATAGCATTAGTCAACAGATTTTCTAGCACCCGCTGCAAGTGTTTGCTGTCGGCCTTGACTTGTGGCAAATCCGCCGGGATTTCCTGAGTCAAAGTTGCTTGATTTTTGGCCAGCATCGGTTCTAAATCGGCAACAATAGCTGAAGCTAAAGACGGCAAATCTAGCTGTACAGTATTGAGAACAATACCTTTCACCTCGCTAGCGTGAGCGTCGAGCAGGGAATTAACCATAGTCAACTGGTGTTCGCTGGCTTGAACGATGCGCTGCAAAATCGATCGAGAAACCGGAACATCTTGTAGAGAATCAGAGGCCGATTTGTTGAGCAAATTTTTCAGCAGTATTAACATTCCCATAACTGGAGTGCGGAGATTGTGAGAAACTGCGTGCAAAAATAGGTCTTTGAGGCGGTTGCTTTCTTGCAGTTCGTGCATTTTTTGCTGTAGTTGGCGGGTGCGTTCCTCCACTTGAGATTCCAAGTTGGCATTGAGAGCTTTTACCTGCTGCAAAAGTTGGGCTTGCTGGAGAGCGATCGCCACTTGAGTAGCGAGTTTTTCCAACAAATCTATTTCAAATTCCTGCCACTGGCGGGGCCCCGAACACTGGTTGACGGCCAAGATCCCGAACAATTCATCGCCCAGGAAGATCGGCACATTTAACGTCGCGCGAATTTGATAGTCGCTGTACAATTGGGCAATTGGAACGTTGAGTTGAACGCTAGCAGTATCGGAGATAGTTCGGACGCGGTTGTTAGCATAAAAAGTTTTCTGGCTTTCGAGGTGATTCTCGTCAGCGAGTACCCATCCCAAAAGAGAACGGCATTGGGCATCCACAGACTCGGCCACAACCTTACCGTATACCGGGTTAGGAAGATTTACCCCCTCCGCGTCCACAATACCGATGAAAGCGCGGTCTGCCTTGAAAAATTGCCGGACTTCGGCAACAGTAGTGTTGAGAATTTCTTCGAGGTCGAGGGAGTTGCGAATTCGCAGGGCGATTTCTGAGAGCAAGCGATCGCGATCGGAGGACGCCCGCAAAGCGGTTTCCGCGCGGTGGCGTTCGGTAACGTCTTGGACTGTGGCGGCGATCGCCCCTGACTGAATGGCTGACTGTTCGCAGACAGTGCGTTCGGAGCCATCTGGTAGCACAATTCGGTAGTTAATGCAATATGGTGTGCGCTCAAACATAGCTTGGCGCTGCGATCGCGCCACCAATTCTCGGTCTTCTGGATGTACAGCCTGCAAAAAAACTTCTGGTGTCGGTTTGACAGTTCCCGGAGCAAAACCCAAGAGGCGGTAAAGTTCGTTTGACCACCGCAATTCGATATGGGATATACGATGTTCTGCGGATTCTTGGCAGTTGTCAGTTGCTGTGAGGGCGGCGCAATTTAAATCCCAATTGCCCAACTGAGCGATGCGCTGAGCGTTGGCTAAACTAGCTTCGCGATCGCGCAGCATGGCCGCCGTGCGGCGCACCTCCACCAGCGCTTGCTGGCGTTCTGCTACGGCGGCAGCCAACATCAGAGCCACAAGGGCGATCGTACCGGTAAAAGCTTGTAAAAATAAAACCGCTTGTTTGAGATTATCGCTTTTGGCCAAAAACGGGCCACCTCCCTGCACGGCTCCCCAAATCGCGATGTAAGAGACGATCGAATAAGCAAAAATCGCTCCCGCCGATTGAAACCGCAGGGCAGCCCAAACTATCAGAGGAAAAGGCAGATACTCCAGCGGATACTGAGCGATCGCCGCTTGTGTTTTTGAGCAAAAAAACAGCCAGCTCACACTCAGCAAGAGAGTCAGCCAGAGCGCTATTTCTGAATAATTAATAATTAAAAATAGAAGATTATATCGGTTTTCACTTGCAGACCATTTGCTTGAATAATTTGTAACTTGTGATTGGTTATTGTTCCAGTTAAAAAATGCTTTTAAACTTGAAATAATTCGAGATTTTTCCTCACCTGTTACACCCTTTTCAAGAACAGGCAATATGCCTGTTACACAATCAAATTCATCTCTTGTGGAACAGGCAATATGCCTGTTCCTAAACAAGTAATTGAGAATAGTGAAACATCTAAGTTTTAGTGGAAATTTAAAACTGTTAACGGCGTGGTTCAAAGTCAGCAGCACAGGCGTCACAATCAAAATTCCCATGCCGTCTCCGAGCCACGTAGTCCACCAGTTCCGAGAGAAATTGCTCCACTGAGCCCAACCAAAAATGCACGTACCCAAGTTGCCGAGGATAGAACCGACCAAAGTAGACCCGATGACAGCGCCCGCCACTAAAGCCAGAACATCTCGCAATCGATCGAGTTTGGTAGAAAATCCGCTCCAAGTCAGCAAAGCCTCTCCAGCCAGCGCTTGCAGGGTGACGCTAAAGGCCGATGTGGCAATGACAGCCGACGGTACACCGCCGGTAGAGTTTAACAGCACTGAACCGAG
This sequence comes from Microcoleus sp. POL10_C6, assembly GCF_036701585.1. Lineage (NCBI taxonomy): Bacteria > Bacillati > Cyanobacteriota > Cyanophyceae > Oscillatoriales > Microcoleaceae > Microcoleus > Microcoleus sp. POL10_C6. The sequence continues at coordinate 19,189 of NZ_JAUBRB010000060.1, forward strand.
GACAATTCCCGGCCACATCCGTCGCCCTTGCAGTAGCAGTGCCGCTAGAGCAATACCGGCGGGCGGCCACACGGGGGAGGGTTCGGCTTTCACCAGTCCCAGCATCGACGCTGCGAGTTTTCCGGTAACAAAGTAGGCCAGCGCCAGGATGCCGGTGTACAGAAGCGTTCGAGTGCGGGGGTTGAGCAGTTTCATGTTTAGGTGCGATCGAATCCTCCATTCCTAGTTTTTAATTTAGGCGGCTTTGGGGCGATCGAGCTTCCTCCTGACGACTCACCTGACTGGGGGAGGGGGAGTTGACTGTTGACTGTTGACTGTTGACTGTTGACTGTTGACTGTTGACTGTTGTTATTCGTAGCAGCTACCCACTAACTAATGACTACTGACTAATGACTAATGACCAATGACTAATGACCAATGACTAATGACTTCTTAAAATCCAAAACTCCGCTTACCATCCGGCTTAACAGTAAGCCAATTGGTCTTTGCCATTGCCAGTTGTTCATCAGAAACTGTAGCGTTGGTAAGATTCGCCCCGCACAAATTTGCTCCCCGCAAATTCGCCTTAGTCAAATAAGCCCCCGTCAAGTCAGCACCTCGGAAATCCGCCCCTTCAAAATTGGCAGTGCTGCAATAAGCCTCAGTCAAATTAGCATCTCGCAAATTTGCCTGAATTAACCTCGCGTGACCCAAATTCGCGCCCGACAAATCCGCTGCTTGCAAATTGGCCTTCACCAACCTAGCCTGATAAAAATTCCCCCCCGCTAACTGCAATTTTTGCAGTTGCAGGCCAGACAGTTCGCAGTCAGCAAAATCGCGCTTGCCTTTAAAATATGCCGCTCGCAAGCTGTTGGTGTCCCACTTAGGAGCAACTTTCGATAGCTTTGACACTGCTAAATTGTCGCTAGAATGTCCAACCGTTCCGAAAGTTCTGCCGGACTCAGCCAGAGTACGGGAAACTCTGGGCTGCATCCCCGTGTTCCCAGATTGGCTGAAGGAAGTTCTACCAGCGCGGGTGTGGTTCGATCGCAAATCTTCATTGATTTTGCTCCTCGGCGGTGACCACGAAGAACCCTCGTCATTAAATATTGTCGGTTCTTCAACTGTACGAGAAGAGCCGTTGAATTGAGTTGCCAAGCCATCCACAAGACTTGGGTCTTCAAATTGGCCAGAGAGAGCTCTGAGGACATCTGCTGCCGATTGGAAGCGGTGCCCAACCATCGGCTTGAGCATTTTTTCGAGAATCCGCGCAAAATTTGGGCTTACCTGAACGTGGGGCTGCCAAACAATTTCGCCGGTTACTCCATCAAAATCTAAATCCTTGGGCGATTTTCCTGTCAGCAAGTACAAGCAAGTCATGCCCACCGCGTAGATGTCGCTGGCAAATATCGGCCGCAGCGCCATTTGTTCCGGGGGGGCAAAACTAAATGTGCCGACTGAAAATTTCGTGTTGGCGCTTTGGTCGGCGGGGTCTAATAATATTGTTTGACTAACTTGGTCTTTTACCGCTCCGAAGTCAATCAGAACTAAGTGGCCGTCTTGAACTCGGCGAATAATATTTGCGGGTTTGATGTCTCGGTGAATTACTCCTTGGCTGTGGATATATTGCACTACTGGCAGAATTTCTAATAGAAAATTTTTAACATCCGATTCGTTGAAACGGCCTGAGTGCTTGACTTCTTGTTTCAAAGTCGAGCCTTTAACATACTCTTGAACTAAGTAAAATTGCTGTTCTGTTTCAAAATAGTCTAGTAGCCTCGGTACTTGCGGGTGGTCGCCCAGTTGGCCGAGGGTTTTCGCCTCTCGCTTGAATAATTCCCGCGCCATCTCTAAAACTCGCGGCGACGAACTACTGGGTCGCAGTTGCTTGACCACACAACTCGGTTGACCGGGCAATGAGATGTCTTTTGCCAGAAATGTAGCTCCAAAACCTCCTTGTCCTAACGGTTCAATGACTCGGTAGCGAGCGCGCAGCAATAACCGCGCACCGCAAGTCTGACACTGAAGAATAGAGTCAGCAGGGTTTTGAGGATGGGGACAGCCCGGATTTACGCAGTAGCTCATATTGATTGAGTTTGCCTATGTTGTTCTGATCTTGTCAGCGTCGCTCGACTGCACAAATAGCCTGTTCCTGCTTCTGGTAGACATACTAATCTATCAGTTTTCGGCAGGCCGTGCGTTCGATCGCGAATTGGAATTGCACCTAAGTCTTTTAGGCCGATATCTTTTCCCTATTTTGATTATCTCGCTGGTGTGAGTTTTTTCGGTTGATTATCCTTGAAGATAGTTTAAAGACTTGCTAAAGTTGTGCTTTTTTGTGTAAAGTCTTTCTAAACTTAGATGCTTTTTGCGTTGTTAGATGTATCTAGCATAGCTCATTCTCTGAATGAGAATGCTACTCATCCGCCAGTAGCCATCGACCTCTGGGCAGATCCCTCGTTTTTGCTGATGTGTACCATAAAAGTCTTGACAAATTTAAATTAGTATGCTATGAAAAGCTTTCCCGAATAAATTCTGGGACTCAAAAGTCGTAGCCCGTCGGCGCCGACTAATGACTAATAACTACAGAGCACTGACAACTAACTACTGACTAAATTATGCGTATTTCTCTAAAGTGGCTGCAGGAATTGGTGGATGTGGCGATGTCGCCGGAAGAATTAGCCGAAACCCTGACAATGGCAGGCTTTGAAGTTGAAGAAATTGAAGACCGCCGCCCGTGGGCAAGCGGTGTAGTTTTGGGCAAAATCATCGCCTGCGAACAGCATCCGAATGCAGACAAATTGAGAGTTTGTCAAGTGGATGTCGGCTCTTCAGAAGCTTTGAATATTGTTTGCGGCGCACCCAACGCTAGGGCAGATATTTACGTGCCTGTCGCTGTTGTTGGCACTTATTTATCGACTATTGATTTAAAGATTAAACCTGCTAAATTGCGGGGAGTTCCTTCCGAAGGAATGATTTGCTCTCTGGCGGAATTGGGACTATCTAAAGAGTCAGCCGGGATTCACATTTTCGATTTAGAAAATCCCGAATTGGGCAGCGATATTCGCCCGCTTTTGGGTTTAGATGACGTGATTTTAGACTTAACAGCAACTGCCAACCGGGCTGACGCTTTGAGCATGGTGGGTGTAGCGCGGGAAGTGGCGGCGCTGACTGGGGCGAGTTTGAGAATTCCCGCAGCGAATGGTGTTGCGATTGAGGGCAAAGAAAGTCCTGGTTTGGCAGTAGAAATATCGGAACCGCAAGGATGCCCGATTTACATCGGCACGGCAATTGAAGGTGTGAAAATTGCTGCTTCTCCAGCTTGGTTGCAGCAGCGGTTGCAGGCGGCGGGAGTGCGACCGATCAATAATGTGGTTGACGTGACTAATTACATTTTATTGGAATGGGGTCAGCCACTGCACGCTTTCGATCGCGATCGCCTACAATCTTTCACTGGTACTCAAGATATCAACATCGGCGTCCGCTTTGCTTCATCAGGGGAATCCTTCAAAACCTTGGACGGACAAAACCGCAATTTGCAAGCACAAAACCTGTTAATTACTGCTAGCGACAAACCTGTTGCCTTAGCTGGGGTAATGGGCGGCGAAGACACGGAAGTTCACGAAGGAACGCAAAATTTAGTCTTGGAAGCAGCGATTTTTGACCAGGCAACGATTCGCCGTTCTGCGCGCGCTCAAGGCCTGCGGAGCGAGGCATCGATCCGCTACGAGCGGGGGGTGAATCAGGCGGCTTTGACGACTGCTTGCAACCGCGCTGTCGCCCTAATTTTGGAGTTGGCTGGAGGCACTGCGACGGTGCAGAAAACGGCGCGTTCGGGCGAGGATTTGAGTTTTTCGCGATCGCTCGAATTGCGTTTAGACCGAGTTAATCTGGTTTTAGGGCAGTTGAAAAGAGGAGAAACGGGCGGTTCTAAATATCTGGAACCGGAAGAGGTGAAAAATATTCTCACAGCCTTGGGATGCGAAGTTGTTCCAACGGAAAAAGAGCGGGTTTGGAATGTGACTGTTCCTCCTTACCGCTACCGGGATTTAGAAAGGGAAATTGACTTAATTGAAGAAGCTGCCAGACTCCACGGTTATGACAATTTCTGCGATACTTTGCCTAGTAAAACGGAACCGGGTTATCTGTCGCCGGAATATGCGGCAATTCGGAATGTGCGATCGGCTTTTCGGGCGGCCGGTTTGACGGAGTTGATGCACTATTCTTTGGTGAAAACAGAGGGAGACAATCAGGTTGTGCTGGCGAATCCGCTGTTTGTGGAGTATTCGGCTTTGCGGACAGAAATGCTGTCGGGTTTGATTGATGCTTTCCAGTACAATTTGGAACAGGGAAATGGCGCACTAAACGGTTTTGAAGTCGGCCGCATTTTCTGGAAAGATGGGGATGCCATGAAGGAAGCCGATGCAGTTGCGGGGATTATTGGCGGCGATCCGACTGTGTGGAAATGGCAGCAGGGAGGGCGCGATCAACCTTTGACTTGGTTTGAGGCAAAAGGTATCTTGGAAAGCGCGTTTCAGGAGTTGGGTTTGTCGGTAGAATATCAAAGCGATTCCTCGAATACACGCTTGCATCCGGGCCGCACGGCTGCGTTATCGTTAAACGGAAAACATTTAGGAGTTTTTGGACAGTTGCACCCGCAATTGCAGCAAGAAAAGGATTTGCCTGAGCAGGTTTACGTGTTTCAATTAGATTTGGCCGTGCTGTTGGGTGAGTTAGGGCGATCGAACAACTTAACTCGCAAATTCGCGGGTTATTCGAGTTTCCCCGCTTCTGACAGAGACATTGCATTTTTCGCACCGGTTGAAGTTCCCGTTGTTGAGATGCAGAGTGCGATGAAAAAGGCGGCGGGTAGTTTGCTGGATTCGGTGGAACTGTTTGACGAATATCGGGGCGACAACGTGCCGGCGGGACAGCGGAGTTTGGCTTTTCGGTTAGTTTACCGCGCGGGCGATCGAACTTTGAGCGAAACCGATGTCGAACCAGCCCAACAAAAAGTTCGCGATGTTTTAGTTGAGAAATTCGGCGTTAGTTTGAGAAGCTAAAATAGGCCGTCACTCACCAATGGAGGCCGCCAGGGAATGAATTCCCTGGCTAAAAGCTAAAGTCCTCTAAAGAGGACTAACAAGACTTACGGATTACAAGGTAAATTTGCCATTTTGAGCAAAGCGAAGAATCTCAAATTTTTGCAATAAAACCCTCTAAAGTGCATAATTGCTAACTAATGAACTCTTCAGTCCTCTTGAGAGGACTTCAGCTTTGAGGCGGGGGTTTCAACCCCTGCCGGACTCAGGGAAAAAGCCTTAAATTGACACCAAGGGCCGCAACATCTCCCGCACAAAAAAAGAACAATCAGGAAACCGCAAAAGAGAAATACTATCACCATCCGCAAGAATCACCCGACTTTGATAACCATCCTGACTCGGTTCTTGAAAAACGTGGAGTTGCCGATTATTCACATCCAAAACCCAATAATCAGTAATTCCCGACTCAGCATAAATTTTCGCTTTAATCCCGCAATCCGTTCTCAGCGTAGTATCCGCAACTTCAATAATCAGATAAATTTCTGAAGGAATTGGATGGTGGTCTTCATAGTAAAGTGGATCTGGTATAACTACAGAAAGATCCGGTTCAGGTTGCGAGTAATTATTCATCCGAACCGGGTCTTGCAGCCGCACCAAAATCTGTTCTCCTAAACGGTTATCCAGTAATACCTTCGTGCGCGCAATCGCCGCACCGTGTGCTGTTCCTTTCGCTGCCATCTTTACTATCTGCCCTGCTAGTAATTCTACCCGTTCATCTTCGTCAAAAATACCAATTTCCGTCATCCGGTCATATTCTTCAACTGTCAGCAGCCGAATATCTAATAAAGTCATAGTAACCTCCTTCTTTCTAACAAACCTCTCTCTTCTTCCCTCTCTTCCTCAGCGACCTCTGCGCCCTCTGCGGTTAATCAATTTTATCCTAAAAAAACTCGTCAAATCCTGCTACTCTTATTGTACAATTATTTTTAAACAAATTTATCCAAGGCTCAAAACCGTGACCAAATATGTGATGTGGGGAAGTTACTGCGAAGACGTTCTCGAAAAACGCACTCCCTTTCGAGACGCTCATTTAGCAGGATTGGCTAAGCAGAAGGAATCGGGTGTGTTAAGTACGATCGGGCCAACGAAAGATTTAACAAAAGTTTTTGCAATTTACGAAGCTGAAGATGAGGCGCAGGTGCGACAATTGGTGGAAGCCGATCCTTATTGGGTAAATGGAGTTTGGACTGAGTACGACGTGAAAGAGTGGATTCAAGCTTTTTGAAGGGGTTAACAGGGTGAACATCTTAAGATTGGATGACAGCGATTTAGTTCCAGTTGACTATGGCGATTTGCTGGCAAAGATTTTAGAAGTTTTGCAGGGAAACAATCCGTTTAATATATCAGATGACCGCCGCCGTCTGATCGTCGATATTGATGCCATTGCTGCTGATGTTGCAAAAATGCAAGTGCGGACACCCTTGGGTTCCTTTGAACGTCAAGCAGATGCTGCCACTGTCAATTTCCCGCCAGAAGTTGAGGAGCTTTTTGGCGATCGAGTCAGGCAGATTAAAGAGTGTTTGCGGCAGCACTTAGCATCTAAATTGCTCCCACACAATACTTCAATTGAAAAGTTTGTCGCTAGCTTAATCAGTCCTTTAGATTCATCCTCTTTTCAGGGAGACGGCAAAAAGTTAGGTCTCAAATACGATTTTGGTACTCGCCACACTTCGTTAGAAAAAGAAAAGCTAACTTTGGAACGCCAGATATCTGCAAGTCCTGGGACTTTAAAACTGCATAAATTGACTATTGCTGTACGAAATACGGATATTTTTCAACAACAGCTAAAGGAGGGTTTAGAAAACTATATTAGGGAAAATGCCGAGAATAGCGACGATAAGCAAGAACTTAACCATCGTCTTGATGAGATGGTTAATAATGAATACTCGGATTTTCATAAATTGATCCGACTGGTAGACAAAGAAACCCTAGGAAAAATTAACAAAGAAGCCAAGATTACTTATTTGGAGTATCTGCTGGAACACATCACTGCTAGCAGCACAGATACTGTAGGAATCATCTATTTAAAAGATTTGATTCGTCGTCTCAGATTGATAGAAGATTACATCAACGACAGCAGTAAAGCCGATGGCGAGTATGCTGCAAATTATGCTGGTGTTAGAGTTAATTACAGAGAAATTTTTGCGCGCTCGGAATTTTTAGATGCGCTGCCAATTATTCCTCTTGTAGAAGGTTACTTGGGAGAAAGCACGGACAATCATCGGAACGAACGTAAATTTATCTTTGGTCTCAAACTAAAATTGGACAACCCAGTTCAAGCGCGCGGTGGAAAGGACGTATTTGAATATCATTTGAATCTGCTAAATCCCGATAGTGAAGAACACAAAGCAGAACTTACCGAAGATGCTAATACCGAAACCTTCGTCCGCAAAGTGTTAAAAATAGCATTTTTGTATCACTGTGTGTTTGCATCTCCCCACACTCCAGGATCGCAAAATTACAACCCAGAATTGGAACTTGAATTTAATCCTATTCCGGCTTTTGAGCAACTCATGAAAGATGTATTAAATCGTGATAATGAGGAAATCAAAAAAAGACTTTTCCGAAATTTTGTTACACGCTTTAAGGAGGTTAATGTTAAACATAAAATTAACCATCTTAAAAGAATGCTGAAAGGCTTTCTCGAACGCCAAACAATTTTGCCAACCCGTACAGAAACGCGACACGTAAACCTCAAAATAGGTCTGTTAGAAGACATTGAAAATATTTTGAATAATGATAAATTTTTTAATGAAGTTCTGGATCGAAATTACAAGCAGACACTACATTATATTGTCGTCGAACAGCCTAGTGTTGATGAAACAGCCATCTGTCAGCTACCGATAAATATTACTATCGAAGATGTCCGCTATTTTCCTACTGATGAACGCCAAAATTTCAGCATGGAATACAATATCAAAGGTGTCGATATTTTGCCAATGCTTTCAGCACCTAAAGCCGATCGTTCTAGAAAAATATACAACCAGCATTTTTTAACAACAAAATTAGTGTTGTTTCCTTATGACGACAAACGACTAGACAGCGGTGATAAAGGTTTACTACCTGCAGCGGCTTTTGTGTATAAATTTACCATGTTGCTGCTGTCTTATATCTGCCTGAGAGTTTTACTCGAAAATACTGCAAAAAACTTATTTATTCCGATGGTGAGGCTCCATGAAGGTGACGAAAAACACCCTTCGGTCTCTGAAAAATTTATGGCTAACGTTTCCAAAACATTATGTCACATTTTGAGTGAAAAACAACGCTCAACTTCTCAGGGATTTCGTATTAGAGAATATCCCAATAGTTACAAAGTTCATAACGGTTTGAGTTCAATGTATTCAATTCTACCGAAAAGGTTTAAATTTAACAATGTGAAGTTATCTCCAGAGTTGGATAATTTAGCAATCATTGTTGTTTCCAGTCGCGACAGTGATGCTAAAAAAAGTAATAAAAACCGCTTCCAAAGAACAGCTAGTTTAATCGGAGAAGCTATCGGGATTAATCGCCTCGAAGATGATGCAATTGAAGTCAAAGTGCTGAAAACTTTTTCCGAAAATTACAGTGTCAGCCGCCTTTATACTGAGCCGTTAATCCTTGAAGATGCAATGAGTCAGCTTTATCAGCAAGGATATCGGAATTTCGCATATATTTCGCAAGCACCTTACATGAGTACGCTGCATATTACAAAGACTGAGGAAGACGAGGAATTGTCTTTTATGTCAAAAAAATTGCTCCGAACTTTGAAAGGAGAGCGACGAGATATCAAAATTTATCCGATGTTTTTTGATAAATACTATGTCCGCAGTTTCCTAGGTGATAAGGGAAAACCTTTTTACATTCAGGATGCTATGGAGCTTTCGAGCTTGTTTGCAGATACCAGTCAACAAGCTGTGATGTTTTTTAACTTGTTTAACGGGCTTAAGGTAAAGGAGGAAAAAAACTTTTATAACGGTGTGATTTCCTACTCTACTTTGTTGCATATATACGACGGTATTCTGGACGATCAAGACCTTCACCAAGGGTTAATTTACGACGGTGCAATTAAAGATACTTTGCTACATTATTTAACAATTTTTCACTTTTATCGCTATGAAGCTCGCAAAAAAGATCTGAGTTTTAAACTTGACCCCTACGAGCAGATTATCGGCGATGAATCCGTTGGTGCTGTATCTGTGTTTAGTCATCCGCGCGGGAATGCTGAGTTTAACTCCCTGGCTTTTTTGAATAAGGTAAGAGAAGTATTAAATGTCACTAAGGGAAGTACACAATTATGATAAGTGAAGATTTTGGGCGGCTGTTTGAGGTAGGCTTCAATATCGGGATTCTCGCATATATTCAGGGGGAAAATTTAAGTCACAATTTTGGTGATGCCTACCGTCTGGATTTGCAGAGGCTCAAATTGCCGAAGATGACGGCGGAAATCGTTAGAGAAGCGAATCTCCTGGCTAGTTTAGATGCTGAAATCGTTGAAAAATGGAGTTTGTTCTTTGTCCAAAAAGGCTTTTTGGGTGGGTTGAATTTTTTCCGGGAGTACGTGAAATCTACTGGCTGGAATTTGCAGCGGTTGAAAATAGTGTATTGTCAGTGCAGTTTTAGTGATGCTAACAGTATCAGAACCTATAACAAGGGTGATAAAGAAGCGTTTAAAGAGTTATTGTCTCAGTTAAAAACTGCCAAACTTAGTTTATCAGATGATGAGATTAACTCGTACATCCGCTGCTACTCGAAAAAGGGTGAGTTTTTGCAGGCTGATACGCTGATGCTGTTACAGTATGGAAATGATTTTAGAATTCTCTGCGTTGATTTGTCTGTGTTTTCTCCGACGCTAGCTCCAAAACCGGAGGATATCAATGAAATAGAGGTGATACGAAAATATTTGATGAGGGAAATTAGCTATTTGCGATCGAAAAGCGTGTTTTCTAATCTGCGGATGGATACCAGCACTTTAGGTGTGGATTTCTCGGAGGATTTAAAACGCTTTTTTACAGCTTTTAAGTATAAGGATAAGGAAAGCGCTAAGCTGATTCAGGCTGGTAGCTACGCTCACAGTTTCTATGGATTTCTACAACAAACTGGTATAATTTCAAGTGATGCTGAGGTTTTGTTTAATGTGGTTGGTTATGGCGATCGCAATATTAGCGCTATTTCCCTACGCCAGGACAAAATTAACTTATTAGCAACTTGTTCCCAAATTTACCAGAATGAAGCGAAAGGTAAAGAGATTAGCGATGCTCGCACCGAAGTTTTAAAGGTTATTCAACTCAACGCGGCTCGCAGTTTCAAAGACGGCCGAAAGTTTGTTGATTCTTTGTTGGGAATTGGAAAAAATGTTACTGAACCTGTACCTCATACAGAACGGATAGACGATTTTGTTAATTCCATAGATATTATATCAGATAAACTGGCAGATGACTTGCAAATTTCTCGCGGATTAGACCTGCGAAATGCTCACGCTGAATTGATTGTGAAAGCGCTTCAATCTGATGAAACTTATATCTTTTTGACGGGGAATCCGGGAATTGGGAAAACAACTGCGATCGCCAAATTCCTCAAAAGCCATATCGACGACGGTTTCTTATTCCTATACGTCAGTCCCCGCAAGCAAGTAAACTTGGATATTATCGAAAAATTCAAAGATGAAAATACTCGTTTGCTGTGCGACGATCGATTATTTTGTATCAACACTAACGCCGATATCATCAAAAGCAATTCAGGACACTGTACCGTCAAGTACGCATCGAATAAATATCGCGAAGATTTGACAAAAAAAACTGTTCGCTTCCTCAAGGATGATTCAGAAATTAAGAGGACGGAATATCATCAATCAGAACTTGAAAAAAAGGGAGAAACAGTAATTAAACCCGTTAATTCCAAAGGAAATGGAGTGCTCAAGAGCATTTGCGAAGGTATATACGCGCTGATAAATGAGCGGGTATCTAGTAATATCGTAGCTACCGTTTCTATTCAATCGGTGAAGATGAAAGAAAACCGACAAAATACCCTAGAGCATTTAGAAAAAATATTTCAAGATACTTACAATAAACGGGACAAACGGGTCATTCCCGCTAAGATGCAAGAAATATCCAGTCGCATCAAACATATTTTCATTATGATAGATGAAATTACGGGAGATGATGGTGGCGTTGAGTTTTTAGCCGGAATTGCCAAGATTGTCAAAAAACATGAGTTACACAAGCGGGAACATGGCTTTAATACTAAAATTATTGTCGCAGATGCTTCGATAGTTGACACTGATGTCATTAAACAACACCTTGATAACACGTCACCGGAACCGGACAAAATCTATTTTAAAAAGTTAGCGAAAGATTCGGAAGAAATTCAACCTTTACAAGTTATTCCTTTTAAATTTAACAATCTAGCTGCAAAGGTGATTAATGCGAATTCCTACCCGGCGCGCAGTTTAGAGATAACTTATAAGGTATTTGTCGAAACTGTTAAATACAGTGAAAATGCGCCTTTAAAACAGAATACTAATTTAGTAAAGCGGGTACAGTCTGAAATAATTGAGGATATCAACCACCGATTAGCCATCCCCGGTGTGGAACAAATTATAGTATATATTCAAAACAAGCAAAGATTAGCCGAATTAATTGAAAAAATTAAAGATAGTCGCGAAATTTTTGAGCCTTTCACCGATTATCTGGAAATTCACGCGAATATCTCGGAAGATGAGAAAGAAAAAATACAGGAATACAAAAATACAGCTAAAGTAATCTTTATGACTGCATCGGGAAGTCGTGGACTTTCTTTCCCGAAAACTAAGCATATTTTAGTTGATATTGCTCACTTCCAGATTGAGAAAAATCTGATGGAAGTCATACAGGTGATTTATCGGGGACGCGGAGAATATGACAACGGTAAAACCCTTGATGGTGAAGACAAAGAATTGGTTTTTTACCTATCTGATACCGCAGTTTATTACGCTGATGATGCGGCACTTTCCCTGCAAGAAAGCAAATTGAGTTTGTTGAATTTATTGCTAATTCTGAAGACGGCGGTGATGACGCGGATTTCGGGATACGGTTATTTAGGTAGGGAAAAGTTTTTGATGATTCCCATCGGCGGTAAGTCGGTTTCCGCAGTCGGGGATACTTTTAGCAGCAAAATGGCGGCTCTAATTAAAACATTAAAGAGCGAGAGCCAGCGAGGAAATATGTTGTTTAAGGAGGTTTATACGAGCCTGGAACAGCTTTTGGGTCGCGGGGAGTTTGTTTTGACAAATTCTGATAAGTCTCGTAAAAAGGGCGATTCCTATCTGGAAATGCGGGAGGATTTTAATCGTAAGTTTTTGGAGAAGTGTAATCCGCTGGATGGTTTGTTGAGCTATGATAATTTAGAACTCGGTCATGTTTGCGGTAGTTTGTTGATCGTACCTCTAGCCGATCGCACTTTGGTAGAAACATACCAGATACGGCTTCATCGAGAAATCAAGGAATGTCTAGAAAAGAAGTTGCTGCACAAAATGCGTCTAATTAGGGATAGCGATTCGTCCCCGGAGAATGTAATATCGGCCATTACAGGAGGTGCGATCGAGCTTTTGCAGTTTCTCAACAGCGATGTGGAGAAAACTCAGTATTTTGAAGAGCAGAGTCAGCAGTTCGATCGCTATTATGCCATACCGCTGTTTGCTTTTGTCAGCGCTGAGGAAATGAAAGAGTATTTTGCTGACAGCAGGCTGGAAGAACCGGAAGATAGGCGGTTTCGGGATATTTTGTCGGCTTATGTGCGATCGATCTACCCTGTAGATAGTGTAATGCCGATCGGACACAAGTATCGAGACTTCCCATTTATCGTGTTTAGAAGCTACAGTTTAGAGCAAAGTCGAGAAAAGATTTTCACAGATAAATATCTTTTAAGTTCCAACGAATTGAACGTGCTCAATTTAATTTTGTCGAACCAGATAAACTAGACCTCTTGCATTCCCAAGCTTTCAATTCCTTCAATAATCTGCGTTTATCTGTGTTTATCTGCCTTGCATCTGCGGTTTCTGTACCAATCAAAGACTTATGCAATGCAAGCCTACTGAAACTTGTAGGCTGCGTCAGCTAGCTGTCACCCCCCAGAGAAAATAAAACTCTTCCGGGGCACCATACTTGCTACTTGCTAACTTCAAACGGCGTGTATTTTCCCCCCAAAGCTTCGACGATGGTGCGAGTATTAGCAGACATCATTTTCACATAAGAATCGCCCTCGCTTCCGGGCGCCCCAATCGAATCCGAATAAAGTTGCTGCGCCGCCAATTTCACCCCCGCTTCCTCCGCCACTGTTCTAATCAGTTGCGGGTTAATTGTAGTCTCGGCAAAAATAGCAGGTACTCCCGCAGCTTTCACCGATTCTACTAACTTCTGCACCGTTTGAGCGCTTGGCTGTTCCTCCGTACTAATCCCGATCAAACTTCCCGCACTTCCCAATCCGTAGGCGCGGCTGTAATATTGAAAAGCATCGTGAGTTGTTACTAATGCGCGCTTATTTTCGGGGATGGTTTTAATCTCTTGTTCGATCCAACTATCCAAACGTTTTAACTCTTCAGTAAGTTTCACAGCATTCTGCGTAAACTTCTCCCGATCTTCCGGCGATAGTTCGATTAGCGCATCCCGAATTGCTTCCACCATTTGAACTACATTTTCCACATTTCCCCAAACGTGCGGATCGGGTACGGTATTGCCTTCTTTATTCAGTAGCAAAGGCTTGACAACTTCCCCCACTGCTAATTTCCGTGCCTTAATTCCGGCGGCATTCATCATCCTAATTAATCCCGGTTCCAAATTGTAACCGTTATATAAAATTAAGTTAGCTTGTTCTAAAGCTTGAGAATCTTTTGGCACCGGTTCGTAAACGTGAGGATCGGTTCCAGGCTGCAAAATTCCTGTTAGCTGAACTTCGCCGCCCGCTACTCGATCGGTCAAATCCTCAATAATTGTGCTGGTAGCAACTACCTTGGGTTTAGCATCTGCCTGTGGAGAGAGGCGATCGCCCTGGGTTTGAGTACAACTAAATAAGCCCAAAGTCAAAATGCCGCAGGCAATAGTTCTGATAAAAAATACTTTGGACTTGTTCAATCCAGGGCGGGAGGTTTCAATCCCCGACTCACTGCTAAACTCTCCTTTATAGGATTGCTTCACAATTGCCGTCGCTTTTAATTCACATCTGACACCATTCTCAATAACCCTTGTCTGGGCGGGCAGGATGCCCACCCCACAAGAAAACTCATTCTTTGTGGAACAGGCATCTTGCCGGTTATTGAGAATTGTGGAAGATATGAGTTTTAACCTACTTGACATTTTTGCCACAAAACCTATGGTTTGAGGGGTTTCCAGCTTGGACTGTCGCATTATCTACCTCTGGTGCGTTCCCGATTATTCCTATTTACCGATGATTTCATATTCTTTTCATTTTTACAGTAAACTTAATAAAAAGGAGATAGAGTCACCGCAATGAATACCGCCACCTTCCCCAACGAGAATCCTTGGTCTAAAATGGTTTGCCACCTCAAAGACAGCGCTACCGACACTGAAATTATCGCTGTTAAGCACTTAGCAGTAAACTACCGCACGGTAGAGGCACTCAGAGATATCAATCTTTCCGTCAAACCGGGAAGGCTGACGGGTATTATTGGGCCCAACGGTGCCGGCAAAAGCACGCTGATTAAAGCAATGTTGGGCTTAATTCCGGCAAATCGCGGCACAGTTACCTGGGGCGAGGAAGCGATCGCCGATCGACTCGAAACAGTAGCCTACGTGCCCCAGCGATCGCAAATTGACTGGAACTATCCCGCCACCGTTTGGGATGTCGTGATGATGGGAAGAGTCAGAAAAGCCGGATGGTTTCGCCGCTTCTCCGCAGCTAGCCGCCGCACCGCTGCCGATGCCTTAGAAAGAGTAGGCATGACTACTTACAAAGACAGACCGATCGGACAACTTTCCGGCGGACAGCAACAGCGAGTATTTCTAGCGAGAGCATTAGCCCAAGAAGCCGCTATTTTCTGCTTTGACGAGCCGTTTGTCGGCGTTGACCAAAAAACTCAAAATATCATTTTTGAGATATTCCACCAGCTAGCAAATGCCGGGAAAATCGTCTTAGTAGTCAACCACGACTTAGGCGAATCAATTACCAATTTTGACGATTTAATTTTGCTCAATACAGAACTGATTGCCGCTGGTTCCCGCCAAGAAGTGCTAACCCAAGAAAACCTTTACCGCGCCTACGGCGGACAAGTAATGTTTTTTGCCGGACAAGCCGCTTAATTAGCTAACAGTCATTAATCTACGAGTTACGGTTTTGAAGCCAGTTTCTTGGGTAATATTGGGTTTGGCAACGATCAATCTCCCATTAAACCCGGTTGCTTTGATTGTTAGTCATTCGTTAACTGTGATTTTATAATTTTATGATACAAACCTTAATTGAGCCGTTGCAGTACGGATTCATGCAGCGATCGCTCATAATTGCCATTCTCGTCGGCATCGTCTGCGCGATCGTCGGCAGCTACCTAATGGTACAGCGGCTGGCCTTGCTCGGAGACGCCATCAGCCACTCGGTTTTGCCCGGATTGGCGATCGCATTTATCCTGGGAGCAAATATCTTTATCGGCGCCTTCATTGCCGGAGTTTTGAGTACAGTAATCATAGCTTGGATCAAAGCTCGATCGACAATCAAAGAAGACGCCGCAATGGGCATCGTATTTTCGGCATTCTTCGCCCTCGGCATCACCTTAATTACGATCGTCCAAAAAGACAACAAAATCGACCTCAACCACTTTCTTTTCGGCAATATCCTCGGCGTTACGGCTGAAGATGCGATCGACACAGCCGTCATAGTCGCCGTAGTCTTATTAGTTGTAGTAGTCTTTTACAAAGAACTGCTATTTTACACATTCGATCCATTAGGAGCGCAAGCCACAGGTTTGCCAGTAAACCTGCTCAACTTCGGATTGATGGTACTCATCGCCCTCACCATAGTTGCCAGCCTCAAAGCCGTTGGCGTAGTGCTAGTCTTGTCCCTATTAATTACACCCGCAAGTACCGCCTATCTCCTAGTCACTCGCCTGCACCAAGTCATGATTTTAGGCGCAATAATCGGAGTTATTTCCAGCATTAGCGGAATGTATCTCAGCTACTTTTATAACTTGCCATCCGGGCCCGCAATAGTTTTAGTTGCATCTGGATTCTTTGTGCTATCCTTGCTGTTCAGTCCGACTCAAGGAATCCTCACCCAGCCCCGCACACACTCCGGTCAAATTCCTCCAATCTGGCGGGAATTAAAAAATTTAACTAAAGGCCGATAACAACTAACTTTGTGTTAACGATTCAGCCCCGCCCCTCCAATTTTCAATAACAATCTGCGTTAATCCCCGTGCATCTGCGGTTCAAAAAAGCCTCTCGAATTAATCCGCGTAACTGTGAATTGCCGACATCATTCCGATGTTGTCAAAAGGGTTTTTTTGTTTGAGTGCGAGAAAGCAAAAATCGGAGGCTGTCGAATTGGGCGATCGCAACTGCGAACTATTGGTCACAAAAAACTGTACAATAACAAAAGTTAAATTTTCACGCAAACAGCTCTACTAAGTTAAAAAAAACATGACCGTCAAAGTAGGAGACACCGCACCCGATTTTACCTTACCATCTCAAACTGGCACATCAGTCAGCCTCAAAGATTTTAAAGGTAAAAAAAACGTCATAGTCTACTTTTACCCCAAAGACGACACACCCGGATGCACCACCCAAGCTTGCGCTTTTCGAGATAGCTACGAAGTCTTCAAAGACGCAGGTGCAGAAGTCATAGGAATTAGCGAAGATTCGCAACAATCGCACCAGCAATTTTCTGCCAAATATCAGCTACCCTTTACACTGCTGAGCGATACTGGTAACAAAGTTCGGCAATTATATGGAGTTCCACCTACCCTGTGGATTATGCCTGGTAGAGTAACTTATGTCATTGACAAAGAAGGCATTGTCAAGCATATTTTTGACTCCATGTTAGACTTCAAAGCGCACGTTGCAGAAGCACTCAAAACTTTAGAAACCATCAAAAGTTAGATGGATTTGCTTAAATATAGTGTTGGTAGTGAGGACGAAAGTCCTCATCCCTCATTGTCTAAAAAACCAAGAAAAAACTAAATTCCTGACTGCGAACTAAGGGTTTTTAGTGAGGAAGAAAGTTCTGAGACTAGAGGTTTTCCCGTACCCAATTTTTAAAAGCTTGAATAGCGTGGGTTCTACCAGCAACTTGACTCTGCTGAGTGTACTGATTCACCAGTTGGACAATCGGGATATTGGGGAAAGTGGGACTCACATCAGACTCAATATATTGTTCGGCTTGCAAGACGTTGATTTGTAGCCCTCGCCGTGCGTACCGCCAAAGTTCCGGCACTCCTAGAATTTGATAATTATCCAACTGCGTGCGAGAGGTAAGATCAATTTCTATAGCTAAGTCTGGGGGCGGATCAACACTCATATCGAGGCGATTTTTACCGATAACGGCTGCTTGATTTTGAATGTAAAAATAGGTATCCGGTTCGACAGCCTGACTCATGCGTTCGTTTTTCAACGTTGTCGAACCTAACGACTCAAAGGCTATTTGTCGTGTTTCCAACAAAATTTTTACCATGTCACCAATAATTTCTTTGGCTTTTTCATGTTCGGGTAGAGGAACCATAATTTCTAACCGTCCGTTACTATAGGAAAGTCGGGAAGCACGACGTTCTCCTAATTCCGCCAAAATACTTTCAAATTGTTGCCAGTTAACATCCTCAACCAGTAATTGCTGACCCGGTTGAATCTTTAATTGTCTTAACTCCAATAGCATAATTTGTCATCCATTTTCTCTAGGCAATATCAGCAACGTCCTGACTACGAATCATTATCTTAAAAAACCAAGAAAGGACTAAAGTCCTTACTAAAAACTCGTGGTTCGTAGTAAGGACTTTAGTCCTTTTTTGCTAATGACTTGCAGCCATTAACAATTAGCACTCAGCAATTATCTAGCTTTTCGCAACACTCGATTTTTCAGATGTAGCGCTTTCGGCAGTTTTGCCATTTTTGCTATTACCGTTACCGTTGCTGTGGCGGGGTTGGATCACTCCATAACCACCGTGAGTCTTTCGTTCGTAGAGTACGTTAATTTCGTCTGTTTCCGCATTACGGAACATATAGAAATCGTGATCGATAATCTGCAATTGTTCCAAAGCTTCTTGCACCGTCATTGGAGGCATAGCAAAATACTTAGTCCGTACCACCTCAGCAGGAAGTTCGGGAGTTCGATCGCCAATCAGATCCGCTACTACAGGATGTTCCTCAACTACCGTAACCGTTTTGGCACTACTCTGGGTCTTGTTGTCGTGACGTTTTTCCTTAAATTTCCGCAGTTGACGAGCTATCTTGTCGGCAACCAAATCTATGCTGGCATACAGGCTTTCCGTGCTTTCCTCAGCCCGAATCACGCTGCCGTTAGCATAAATTGTCACCTCAGCAGTCTGCTTAGGATTGATCCTGGGGTTACGAGCCACCGATAGATGTATGTCCACTTCTGTCGTCAAAGTTTGAAAATGGCTAACTGCCTTTTCCACCTTTTGATTGACGTACTCGCGAATCGCATCGGTGATTTCTATATTTTTACCCTGGATAACAAGCTTCATAGAGCTCCCTCCCTTCTGTAACTTGGGTATATTTTATACAGTAGCACTATGTATTCTCGAAAACACTTATCTTCCAAATCTTTTATTATATGTTGACAATTCTTGATTTAAGCTAGGCCAATATTCCGTAAAAATACTATTGATTTTTTGCATGGTTTCTCCTCTCATCCCTCAACAACTAAATGCACAACCCTGCTTGCTCCTCAATTGGGGACAAGTTCCCTACTCCCAAGCTTGGGAAATCCAGCAAAAACTCGTGCAAGACCGCCGCGACAAACCAGATTTACCAGATGTCCTGATTTTGCTGGAACATCCGCCGGTTTACACTTTGGGACAGGGCGCGAAGTTGGAATTTCTGAAATTTGACCCAAGTCAAACTGGGCCGGAACTGCACCGAGTTGAGCGGGGCGGCGAGGTGACTTACCACTGTCCGGGACAATTGGTGGGCTATCCGATTTTAAATTTGCGCCGTCACCAACAAGATTTGCACTGGTATTTGCGGCAGTTGGAGGAAGTGCTGCTGGGGGTGCTGGAAGTTTTGGGGTTGAAGGGTTCGCGGGTTCCCGGTATGACTGGGGTTTGGGTGGATGGGTGCAAGGTAGGTGCGATCGGCATTAAAGTCAGCCGCTGGATTACGATGCACGGTTTTGCTTTAAATGTTTGCCCGGATCTCGCAGGTTTTGGGCAAATTGTACCTTGCGGGATTCCCGATCGACCCGTTGGCAGTTTAGAGCAGTTTATCCCCGGAATTGATGTCGATCAAGTGCGATCGCTCGTTGTCGCTGAGTTTGCTCGCGTTTTTGCAGTAGAAATTGTGCGATCGAATCTGTAGGGTGCGTCGCTGTTAACGTTACTACTAACGATCCCAATCGGTTTTTTAAGTGCGATCGGGATTGTCTTCCTCATACACCATTAAATCTCCCGGTTGGCAGTTTAGTGCTCTGCACAGAGCATTGAGAGTCGATTCGTCAATTCTCGTGAGGCGGCGGCGGGTTTTGAGTCGAGAAAAGGAAGTTGGGTGCATTCCTATCAAAGCAGCTAACTCCTTATTGCTGATGTTGCGCTCGGCCATCACAACTGCTAATTTCCAACGGATCACTGGTGATTCTCAACTACTGGGCACGACTTTGCAAGCTGATGTTACCATCCCGCAACCTTCACTCTCCTTTAATTAACCGCTACGGTTAATTTTTTGAGTTTGGCAGTTGACTAAGTTGGGAGAATGACCTATACTCAGAATGTACAAACGGAAAAGCGATCGCCCCTTTGCCTCGAAAACTCAAGGGCGATCGCTCTCCGACTATTGTCTAGTTAGGGTTTGCTGAATAATTGATCGCAGACCACTAGCAGGAGCGATCGATATATTCAAGGTGAGTTAAATAT
>NZ_JAUBRB010000061.1:0-38436 GCF_036701585.1 Microcoleus sp. POL10_C6
TTACTACCGATCGCCTAGAATTGTTAAAACTTTTATCTGCCCAAATTGCTATTTCCATTGAGAATGCTCAACTTTACGAGCAATTAGGGGAATACTCGCGAACGCTGGAACGTAAGGTTATAGAAAGAACGCAAGAATTGGAACAGGAAATGGCTGTCAGAATGCAAACAGAAATAGCCTTGGGCCAGTCTGAGGAAAAGTTTTCTACAGCCTTTCGTTCCAGTCCTAACCCGATCGCGATCGCCCGATTCGCAGATGGACGCTACATCGAAGTGAACGACAGTTTCCTCAGCACTTTTAGTTACTCTCGCGAACAGGTAATTGGTTTTACAGCAAGGGATTTGAATCTTTGGGTTAATTTAGAAGAACGTGACAGATACAGACAACTATTGCAAGAATCAGGAGTGGTTCGCAATCAGGAATTTGATTGTCGTACTTCATCAGGCGAGGTGAGGAAGATGCTGGTATCAGCAGATATTATTGAGCTGGGTGGAGAAGCGTGTATTCTCTTAGTCACTAACGACATTACCGATCGTCAAAGGGCAGAAGAAGCGCTCAAAGAAAGCGAGGCTAAATACCGTGACTTAGTTGAAACATCGCAGGATATGATTTGGTCAGTTGATGTTGAAGGGCGTTATACATTCGTCAACGCTGCCGTCCAACAGATTTTTGGCTACAGCCCTGAAGAAATGATAGGGCGAAAATTCAGTGAGTTTCAGATACCTGAACAACTTCCCAAAGATAACGAGATATTCCAACGTATGCTGAATGGAGAGTCCGTATTTCAGTATGAAACCATACAATTAGCTAAAGATAGTAGACCTATCAATCTCCGGTTTAATTCACTTGTAGTGCGGGATTCCGAGGGAAATATTCTAGGAATAACTGGCACAGCCAGCGATATTACGGAGGACAAAAAAGCAGAGGCAGCCTTACAACAAGCCAAAGAAGTTGCAGATGCGGCTAACAAGGCTAAAAGCGAATTTTTATCAAAAATGAGTCACGAATTGCGAACTCCCCTCAATGCAATTCTCGGCTTTACCCAAGTGCTGGGACGCGACCCATCCCTTTCTCACATACAGCAGGAACAGATCGCCATCATTAGTCGTTCTGGCGAGCATTTGCTGACGCTGATTAATGACGTTCTGGAAATGTCTAAAATCGAGGCAGGTCGGATTACATTAAATCCTACTAGCTTTGACCTGTATCATTTGCTCCATTCTCTCCAAGAAATGCTCAAACTCAAAGCTGATTCTAAAGATTTACAGCTCAGTTGGCACATCAATTCTAACATTCCTCAGTATGTAAAAACTGACGAAAGCAAATTGCGTCAAGTCTTAATTAATCTGCTAGGAAATGCGATCAAGTTTACTACGAAGGGAAGTGTGACACTTCGGGTTACAGCAATTGAGAAACAAAAGTCCCCAACAGACAACGAACCACGGACTATTACGTTTGAAGTGGAAGACACTGGCCACGGCATTGCTCCTACTGAGATAGGCTCTCTATTTAAGGCTTTTGTACAAACTGACGCGGGTCGGAAATCTCAAGAAGGAACTGGCTTGGGTTTACCCATCAGCCGACAATTCGTACAACTGATGGGAGGAGATATTACCGTCAGCAGTACCTTGAATCGAGGAACAATTTTTAGTTTTGATATCCACATTAGCTCCCCTGAGATGGCTGAAGTTCAACCTCGACAATCAAGAAGGCGGGTAATTGGTTTAGAACCCAACCAACCCTCATATCGCATCTTGGTGGTTGATGATAAATGGGAGAGTCGTTTGCTATTGGTTAATCTTCTCGAACCGCTTGGCTTGGAGGTGCGCGAAGCGGAAAATGGTCAAGAAGCTATTACAATCTGGGAAACTTGGAAACCTCACCTAATTTGGATGGATATGCAAATGCCTGTGATAGACGGGTATGAGGCTACCAGACAAATTAAAGCCAAGATTCAAGATGAGGCTACCCCGATTGTTGCGTTGACCGCTAGCGCTTTTGAGGAAGAGCGAGCCATTGTTTTATCATCAGGCTGTGACGATTTTGTGAGCAAGCCTTTCCAAGAAGAAGTTATTTTTGCCAAAATGGCTGAACATTTAGGGGTACAGTATATTTATGAAGATTTACCGAACTTTACATTATCTCAGCTTGAGGGTCAAGACTTGAGTGTAAAAGAAGGAGAAAAAACTGAAACTTTAAGGACAACTTTGGCGACAATGCCTACGGATTGGGTGAGACAGTTACATCATGGAGCTATCGATGCTGATGCCGGCCTGATTTTAAGTTTAGTATCCACAATCCCTGAATCCGATACTTTTTCTGCGGAGATTCTCACCGATTGGATTCATAATTTTCGATTTGATAAAATTACTGACTTAACCGAACAAATTAT
This sequence comes from Microcoleus sp. POL10_C6, assembly GCF_036701585.1. Lineage (NCBI taxonomy): Bacteria > Bacillati > Cyanobacteriota > Cyanophyceae > Oscillatoriales > Microcoleaceae > Microcoleus > Microcoleus sp. POL10_C6. The sequence continues at coordinate 2,393 of NZ_JAUBRB010000061.1, forward strand.
CCCATGAACAACCAGCAATTAGCATCTCATGTTGCCAATCTTTTAGTGGTTGACGATACCCCCGACAACCTGCGTCTTTTATCGACTATGTTGAGCGACAAAGGATATAAAGTTAGGGGGGTAATCAACGGGGAAATGGCATTAAAAGCAGCGCGTTCCACCCCGCCAGATTTGATTTTACTGGACATCACGATGCCCAAGATGAACGGCTATGAAGTTTGCCAACATTTAAAAGCGGATGGCAGAACTTCGGGTATTCCAGTTATTTTCTTGAGCGCCCTAGATCGAGTTTTGGATAAAGTCAAAGCATTTGCTGTGGGAGGAGTAGACTACATCACCAAGCCATTTCATTTAGAAGAAGTTTTAGCTCGTGTCGAAAATCAACTAACTATTCAGCGTTTGCAAAAAAAATTGTACGAGCAAAATGCGCGATTGCAGGAGTCCGAGGCTAAAGAGCGGAAGAAATCCCAACAACTAGAGCTGGCTCTACAACAGTTACAAAATGCACAAGCTCAACTCATCCAAAGCGAGAAAATGTCAAGTTTAGGGAATGTCGTAGCAGGGGTAGCTCACGAAATTAACAATCCGATTAGCTTCATTAAAGGGAACCTCTCTCCGGTAACGGAGTACACTCAAGATTTGCTGAGGCTGGTGCAACTCTACGCAGAAGATTTTCCCAATCCCACAGCCGCTATCCAGGAACAACTGGAGGCAATCGATTTCACTTTTCTCAGGAATGACTTGCCGAAGCTAATTGCTTCTATGAGAATAGGAGCTGACAGAATCGGAGAAATAGTGCAATCGCTGCGGAATTTTTCCCGACTCGATGAATCTGAGTTGAAAGCGGTGGATATCCATGAAGGGCTGGAAAGTACGCTGATGATTTTGCAGCATCGGCTGAAAGATGAAGTAGACCAAAGGATAATTAAAGTGGTAAAAGAGTATGATGATCTGCCAAAGATAGAATGTTATGCGGGGCAAATGAATCAGGTTTTTATGAACATCCTGAGCAATGCGATTGATGCGTTGCAGTCACAAAAAAGTTGGGCCAAAGAGGCAGATGATAACAGCCCAATCCCTACTATCACTATTTGCACGAAGTTACTCTCCGATTTTCGAGTGGGTATTTATATTACTGATAATGGGCCGGGCATAACCGAAGATATTCAACAACGCATATTTGAGCCATTTTTTACAACGAAGCAAGTGGGCAAAGGAAAGGGTTTGGGGTTATCGCTTAGCTATGCTATTGTAGTGGACGACCACGGCGGGCAACTCCGTTGTTTTTCGATACCGGATCAAGGAGCGACATTAGCCATCGAAATTCCGATTCAATACTCTAAAAAATGTTTTTCTAAAGAAAATTTGGTCGGCTTATAAGCCACACTAAAATCCAAGTAGTCAAAAAGGGTGTAAAATCAGGAATCGTGTTTATTTATGAGTCAGTTTATTTGCAAGTTTTACACAAATTTCTATTAATCACAATTTGATACTCTTAGTCACAGAGTCCGAAACCTTTTCCGGCAAAGCTCCTTAAATTCCCAAAGCTCGCCGACTTGTTTTTTTTCCGTAGCTTATGCACGCACTCTCAAACCCAAAATAATGATGAATTTCTACCCTCATTGTTTTTCGGCAAAAACTCTAGCAATTGTTTGTGCAATTGCTGCGTTTGTTGTCATTGCTAGCAAAGTTTTTGCCACAACAATCGATTATGCACCGCCATTTAAAGAAACTAGCTTTTACAGTACGACGATATCTGGTAATAACGATTTAGCTGACATTTATTATCCTAAACCATCGGATCTTAATTCGGGTAATTACTCTTTCCCCATTGTACTTTTATTGCAAGGTGCGCTTGTAGATAAATCATTTTATTCAGATTACGCTAGCCACGTGGCGCGGTACGGCTTTGTGGTAGTCGTTCCGAACCATTTGCGCCCTTCGCCCTTCAATCCCACTTCACCGCCTAATTTGGCGTCGGAAACTTCGCAAATTGCGGCGGTTTTGTCGCAAATGGCGATCGAAAACAAAAAGCCCACATCTCCGATCGCGTCTGTTATCGATACGCAGCGCCTTGGTTTATTAGGTCATTCTTTTGGTGGTGCAGTGGGGTTATCCGTGATTGCTAATAAATGCCTCCCAGAATTGTATTTGTGTCAAGAGCCATTTACGCGCCCGAAAGAATTATTAGCGGGTGCATTTTTTGGAGCTAACTTGCGGAATCCCATTGCTAATGAATTTGTACCCATCGCTAATGATGGCATTGCAGTGGCGTTGATTCAAGGCGATATCGATGGTGTCGCCCTGCCCGATCGATCTCAAAGCACCTTTGACCAAATTCAAACACCACCCAAAGCTTTGATTACTGTTATGGGTGCAAATCACTTTAGCATCACTAATGTTAATAACCCTGCGGGTGCGAACCCCGATCGCAATACTGCTACCTTAGAGCGAGCCGTGGGTATTGAAACGATCGCCCGTTGGAGCGCGCTATTTTTGCGGGCAAATATGCTTAAAGATCGATCGGCATTTGAGTATATTTACTCTCAAGGTGACGCCCTCGATCCGAATGTCCGTGTTACCACCGTTGCAGTTCCAAAACCATTTTCTAAGTAGCTCCACCTAAAAAAACGTAAGATAGATTAAGGCTAATAGATAGTGTGCCTACATTTTTATTATTTGGCATCACTGATCTGACAGACCGCGAGCACTATATTGTTTTAACCATCTATGTACAGTAATTCTATGTACACCTAAACGTTCAGCTACATCTGTAAGGCTTTGAATCGCTCCATTTTTTAACCAATAAAGTGCCTAAATTTTTGGTTTATTAGGTAGAGTCCGCTGCTCTGAAAAAATTATTTTTAACTCGTCTGCGGTTAAATCAATTCTTTCTTAGTAGTTTACTTTCATAAAGTATTCCTCAAACTTGGTTCTTCATTTTAGGATTTCATTTGGTATAATATTATTATTTACTAAATTTCCCTTTTCAGTAACCTCAGCCTGCCGCTTAAAGACTAGCAACGTAATATCATCAAACACTTTCTGCTTACCGATATATTGCCGTACATCTACAATCACCGCCTCCTTAACTTCAGCAGCCGACTTGTGCCAATTTTGACTAATCACTTCACACAGTTGCTTAAGTCCATACTGCTTTTTGCCGATGTTATAGGCTTCTGGAATGCCATCAGTATATAGCACCACGCCATCTCCAGGTTCTAGCTCAATCAGGATGTGACTGATGAAGCCTGCGATATCATCATCTAAAGCGATCGGGAAACCTAAATCCATCGTGTCGATGCGCTCAACTTCTCCATTTTTTCGCACCACTAGCGTTTCTTCATGCTGACCGCTGATGCTAATCAGTCCTTCGGAGTAGCTCAAAATCGCCAGCGTCAGACTTTTCTCAGAATTCATGCGCTTTACGTTTTTGTAGAGGGTACGGTTGAGTACATCCAGGAATCGAACGGGGTCTAGTCCACGAATCTCTTGCAGGGTGCGAACTGAGGTTTGCGCCATCAGCATCAGAATGCCACTCTCCAGGCCATGTCCGGTGACATCACCGATCGCCAGTGTGACCACACCATCGATCTGTAGCACGTCGTAGTAGTCGCCTCCTACTTCATCGGCGGATTCCATGTATGCGGCGATATCTAGTCCGTCAATTTCCAATTCCTCGGGGTTGGGCAAAATCATTTGCTGGATCTGACGCGCCACATTCAATTCTGCACCTAAACGGAGGTTGTCTTCTTGGAGTTTTTCGTTGAGGGTAATGATTTCCTGATTAGCATTAGCGAGTTCTGCTGTTCGTTCTTTAACTTTGTCTTCGAGGGTTTCAAAGGATTCTTGAATTTGCCTCGCCATGCTGTTGAAGGATCGTGCCAGCAGGCCGATTTCGTCTCGCGATCGCATCTTCACACGCATATCTAAGTGACCCGCCGTAAACTGGGCAACGGCTTGGGTGAGGTAAATCACAGGCTTTGTTAATAGTTGTGCGATCGCCAAAGCGATGATAGTTACAATTGTGGCGATGATTGCTAATAAAATAAGTGCATCCTGTATTTGTTTTTCTACAGGTGCTAGGGCAACGGCAATGGGTTGTGCGAAAAGAACTGACCAAGGTTTATATTTCAGGCGGGCGATCGCTAAGAGGCTCAACTCATTATTACCCGTAGCTGCCAATCGTGTGGTTAGATAAGGCTGTTTAGTGTCTAAAGCTTGCTTGAGGTCGGGCAAATTGATTGCAAGTTCTTTCGTGAGAGTCTTAGGCAAACGCCCTTCGCGTTGCAGTTTCGCTACAACATTGGGTGACAAAGGCACAATCGATTTGAAAAGGAGTTCAGGTGTAGTGCTATGTGCCAGATGGATATAGTGTTCATCTAAAAGAACTGCTAAGGATTTCGCACCTGCGCGTTCAGTTTCCCGAGTCACCAACTGCTGGACAGATGTGGCATTGTATGTCACCCGCAATACACCCAATATATTTTTCTTTGCATCGCGAACAGGACTGCTAAAAAAAAGCGTAGCGAGGTTGGGAATTGTCGTCGATTGCCTAATACTAGAAACAAAAGGTAGTTGAGTTTTGAGGGGTTCTTGGAAGTAATCTTGACCGGATTCATCTCGTCCAACACCCGATGTCTTCGTATCGAGTACATTCTGTCCCTTTAAGTTGAGCAAGGCATAGGAGATAATATTAAGCATATCTTTGCGACTAAGGCGGCTTAAGGTTTCAGTCGCTAACATCTCTTGGGGACTACCATTTCGCCGTTCTGGAGGTAGGCCCAGATAGGTAGCCAAACCTGGTAAAAGCGCTTCTACGCGCACGGCATTGAGATTCCCATCGATAAACCCATCTATTCTGTAAGCGGTTTCGTTAGCCGCCGCAGATAGGGCTTGTCGTGCGTTGTCGGTCAATGCCTTTTCAGTTGTCTGCTTGTTAATAAATGCTAACAGCAGTAATGGAATCAGAGCAACGAGGAGAAACGACAGGATTAACTTTGTACGAATGCTTTTGAAGAAAGAGCGCTTCATGGTTTCCGACTACGAGGGGGGGTTAAAAAAGAAGAATTGAACAAGTTTTCTAGATTGGGAAGGCGCGTCACATTGCCCGTGCGAATAAAAAAGTCCGCATATTTTTTGGCGGTTTTGTATATATAATTAGGACTGTCTGATTGAAAGAAGTTTTGATTTTTTGCCAGGTCAGTAAAGTCTATTCCCTCGAAAGAGATTGTCTTGATGGGAATATTCAGCGCTTTGCTCACGATCTCCTTTCCTTCGGGAATATTTGCTTCCCAATATGACAAGCCTTGAAGCCAGCCTCGCACAAAGGCGCGAATATCTTCGGGGCGATCGCGTATCACCTCACCCCGAAATGCGACCAAATCTAAAATTAAGCCTGGGGTTTGTTTGCTTGTAAACAGGATATGCGCCCCTAATTTTAATGCTTCAGAAAGATACGGTTCCCAAGTGTGTCCTGCTTGGATAGCATTGTTTTGTAAGCGATCGGGAACTTCTAAAGCCTCGACTTGAACCAGGCTAACATCATCGCTCGTCAGTTTAAAGGTTTTCAACATCTCAGTAACGAAAACCTCGCTAAAGCTGCCTAGATTTGCACCAAGCTTTTTTCGTTTTAAGTTAAGAATTGTTTTAATCTCCGATTGTGCGACTACCACATCTGCACCTGTCGATTCATCCAAAACCATCACAGCTTGCATATCAGGATTTGTGGCACTCAATATCACCAGATCGCCCAAGGTCAATCCGATCGCATCATACTTCCCTGCACTGAAATCCGCGTCTTGCAATTGTGAGTAGTCTACATAGCTCAGTTCCACGTCTATCCCTTGCGCTTTGAAGAATCCTTTCTCTTGAGCAATGATGAGAGGTGTATAGCTAACAAAAGGGACAAAAGATACTTTTAGGGGAGGACGTTTTACTTTTAGGGCTTCCGGGGAATGACAAGCAAACAGCAGCCAGCCGGTAATAATAAATATACAGATGTAAGAGAGTAGTTTAGACATACTATCTAGAGAATTCCTGGTGTAGAAAAGGCGACTCATATTTGCTTGCACCCGATCGACCTAAGTGCATCGTCGACAATCGCCGCTAAACCTGTTCCGGTGGCAATATCTAGAACAAGCTGGCTTGATCGCACTTTGACCAATTCTACTAACCGAGTTGCAGCTTGTTTGTGAAATTCATTTTCCTAGTCGGGGCGGTTGTTGAAGTCATTGAGAATCTGCGGTTTGTAGGCACTTAGCGAGTCAGTCATGCCACATTACTGGTTTAACTTTCTACATTGTGCCAGTTAAGGTCGATCGCGACTCTCCGCGCAGGTGACATCAGCCGGCAATCTCTACAATGCCCGCCCATGTATGCAAAACCGCTACCGAGTATCAACTCTTCGGCAACAAACACCCGCCCAATTGGGATCGCGAAGCTGTAATCCGCTACAATCTGTGTTTGGTAAAGAATTTTTACAAGTTCACAGCCCATTACAGCCTTTGCGGCTTGTACTACCCAACCTGCCTGAAAATATGGATTTTGCTACTCTTGCTGCCCAGCTAAATGCTGGAACTATCTTGCCAGAGGGAATTGTCATCATCACCCTCTTGGTGGTTCTCGTCGGCGATTTAATCGTAGGCCGCAGTTCCTCGGGTTGGACTCCCTACGTTGCCGTTGCGGGTTTGTTGGCCGCCGTCGCTGCCTTGTGTTTGCAGTGGGATAACGTTGATACCATCTCGTTTCTAGGCGGTTTTAACAGCGATGCCTTGAGTTTAGTGTTTCGTGGCATTATCGCTTTGACTGCGGCTGTCACTATTTTGATATCCGTCCGCTATGTACTGCAAACTGGTACTGCTTTAGCGGAATTCATCGGCATTTTACTCACCGCTACTTTGGGGGGAATGTTCCTCAGCGGCGCTGATGAATTGGTGACGATTTTTATTTCGTTGGAAACTCTGAGTATCTCGTCTTATTTGCTGACGGGTTACACAAAACGCGACCCGCGTTCCAATGAAGCTGCTTTGAAATATTTGTTAATTGGGGCTTCTTCTTCGGCAGTGTTTCTCTACGGGCTTTCGCTGCTGTACGGGTTGTCTGGCGGCGAAACTCAGTTAAGTGCGATCGCGGCTAACCTTTCTACTGTCAATGAAGGTCAATCTCTCGGTTTGGTGATTGCTTTGGTTTTTGCGATCGCCGGCATCGCCTTCAAAATCTCTGCCGTTCCCTTCCACCAATGGACTCCTGACGTTTACGAAGGTTCTCCTACACCCGTTGTTGCCTTCCTTTCTGTCGGTTCCAAAGCAGCCGGTTTTGCCCTAGCAATCCGCTTGTTAACAACTGCTTTCCCCGCACTTATCGAACAGTGGCACTTCGTGTTCACGGCCTTAGCCATTCTCAGCATGGTGTTAGGAAATGTGGTTGCCCTCGCCCAGACTAGCATGAAGCGGCTTTTGGCTTATTCGTCGATCGCCCAAGCCGGTTTTGTGATGCTGGGTTTGATTGCAGGAACAGAAGCCGGTTACTCCAGCATGATATTTTATCTGTTGGTTTACCTGTTTATGAACTTGGGTGCTTTCGCCTGCATCATCCTGTTCTCGCTGCGGACTGGAACCGACCAAATTAGCGAATACTCAGGTTTGTACCAAAAAGACCCGCTGTTAACTTTAGCCTTAAGTATTTGCCTGCTTTCTCTCGGTGGAATTCCGCCCCTGGCTGGATTTTTCGGCAAAATCTATCTGTTCTGGGCCGGCTGGCAAGCAGGACTTTACGGCTTAGTTATTCTGGGATTAATTACCAGCGTAGTTTCGATTTACTACTACATCCGCGTTGTCAAGATGATGGTAGTAAAAGAACCTCAAGAAATGTCAGACGCGGTAAAAAATTATCCCGAAGTTCGCTGGAACCTTCAGGGAATGCGGCCTTTGCAAGTCAGCGTTGTACTCACTTTGGTTGCGACAACATTGGCGGGAATTTTGTCGAACCCTTTGTTTAATTTGGCTAATGATGCTGTTACCAAAACTCCCATGTTGCAGTCGGCTTTTAGTCAGGTGCAACCTGTTGTGGGTGCGAAAATTGAATCGAATTTGGTGTCTCGCCGGGATTAATTTTTCCTGTTTGTGAAATAGTGGAAAACGCCTGACTCTTTGCAGTTGGGCGTTTCTTTTTTGTTGTGATATACTGTTAATTATGATTTTTAACCGCAGATGTAGCCAGATTAACGCAGATTAACGCAGATAAAAGTTAGTACAGAGGCAACAATGTTAGTACAAAGTAAGGGAAAGTTTTATACTCCAGATGAGTACCGGGAGTTAGAGGAAACTGCTGAGTTTAGAAATGAATACCGCGATGGAAAAATTGTACAAATGAGTGGTGGTAGTATTAATGACAGCCGGATTATCCGAAATTTGAGTAGAGTCTTGGGAAATTTGCTTGAGGGACAGCGCTATGAGCTTTTTCACAACGATTTGCGGTTGTGGATTCCTCGGTACAGACGGGGAACTTACCCGGATGTGATGGTGATTGAAGGGGAGCCAGTTTTTACCGAGGGACGCAGTGATGAGATCCTCAATCCGATGCTCATCGTGGAAGTGCTTTCTAAGTCTACTAAAGATTTTGATCGAGAGGATAAGTTTCGGTTTTATCGATCTATCCCTGAATTCTGTGAATATGTGTTAGTCAATCAATCTGAGTTTTTAGTCGCACAATATATTAAAACAGAATCGAATGAATGGTTATTTCGGGAATATGAGGGAGAGACAGCAATAGTTTCTTTTGCTTCCTTGGAAGTGCAAATGTCGATGAGCGAGATTTATGCAAAAGTGGTATTTGAAAGCCAGGAAACGGAAGTGCAGCAGTAAAATTCATGCTATGGGGTGATGCAATGTCTAGCTTGGTAACAGTAAAACAATAATAAGTTGGTTGGTGGTCAGGACTTGAGTCTTCTAATTTTTATGAGGGAAGATATGGTTAACTACCGAATTGTCGAAACTTTGACTGATAGCCAGGTTTCAGACTTGATGGATTTGTACAAAAACGAGTTTTGGAGCGACAAGCGGACGCGGGAGGATGTGGTGAAAATGCTGGCTTCTACTGATGTTATCATTGGTTTTGTCGATGAGAGCGATCGACTAATTGGCATTTCCCGCGTCATTACCGATTTTGTCTACAGAGCCATGATTTTTGATGTCATCATCAAGCCGACACACAGAAAGATGGGACTGGGTGCGAAGTTGATGGATGCAGTTTTAAGTCATCCTGAACTGCAAGCTGTCGAGCATTTTTATCTTAATTGTTTGCCGCACATGATGCCGTTTTACGAGCGTTGGAGTTTCAGTGATGATATGGGGGAACTTAAGTTTTTGCGGCGAACAACAGGCTGAACTCAGGTTGTTGAAAGCTCCAGTTTTTCTCTAATTGCGTCTTCTTTGAAACCTACTAAAACAGCCGTTCCATCTTTAACGAAAAGAGGACGTTTCAGCAGCATAGCATCCTTAGCAAAAGCCTCTACCCACTGTTCGCTAGTCCAATTTTTCTTGTCATCGCCTAAAGCGCGGTAAGATTGACCAGAAGTATTTCGCATGGGTTGAAAACCCAAAGCAGCTACCCAGCTTTGAATTGTTTCGCGAGTCGGCGGGTGTTCTTTTGTGTTAATAAACTCGTAATTAACATCGCTATCTTTGAGCCACTGGAAAGCTTTTTTGCAGGTTCCGCAATTGGGGATTCCGTAAACTTGAATTGACATAATGACTGTTGACTGTTGACTGTTGACTGTTGACTGTTGACTGCTGACTGTTGGCTAATAACAACTAACAACTGACAACTGACTACTGACTAATGACTAATCTAGCTTGTTGAACCCATTTTTGCACGCGATCGACTGAAGGAGTCAAGTCATTGCGCTGCATCGTCGCTACGTGCAGCCTTAAAACTTGTTGATGCAATCTTTCCACGGGCATTTGAGCCAATTGAGCCGGCGAAGCAACACCCGCGTGCAGTAACAGCCCGCAATACTGACAGCCTACACTCGGAATTCGAGCCAAATTAGCCATCGCTACCCATTTATTAACATATTGAATGTTAATCTGTAATTGATGGGCTAGCAACACTTTCGCCGCCTGCGTTTTCGTCATGCGAATTAGTTGTCCGGTTGTGGTGATGCTGCACTCTTCCAGTTGAGATTGGTTTTCCTTGCTCAATCCCGGTAAATGTGAGATCGGCCAGTCGCGTACTTGCACAGAAGTTTGAGGAGCTTTATGAGAAATTTTCATGTTTTTTCAGTTAATTTTACTTATACTTTAAAGTCTCATATATCAAACAGTCAATAGAGGATCTCGCTCACGTCACCCAATCAACAAAAACCAGACCAAGGAATTTGACTAATTGCGGGTGTTGTGACATTTTTGCTAATTGCTTGCAGAGTAGCACTTTCAGCCTGGTTTTACTGAGTGGCGATCAGGCTTACTGTTTAACCAAATCATCCCGGCGATGACGAGAAAGACTATAAAAAAGACAGCCTATAAATGCTAGCAAAAAAGAAGTGACCGATGAGGATTTTATCAAAAATGCCTGCCAAGTTGGCAGTCCGAATTTTAGTTCTTTAATGCTGAGAATGCAAAAACTTGTGGCTGACTGCAAACCCAACTCAAAATTATAGGTTTTTACCCATGACAATTACACAAGGTGATGATTTGTTAACTAATACTTTACAGCAACGGCGGCAACAACTGGCTAGTTTAATTAATTTTCCGGTAATTTTATGGTCGGGACGCAGCATTCCTCGCAATTATCCGGCACTTACTTATCCATTTCGTGCCAGCAGTCACTTTTTATATTTTGCTGGTTTGCCCTTAGAAAATGCTGCCATTCGCTTAGAATCGGGCAAATTAGAATTGTTCTTAGATGACGCACCTGCTAGCAGCACGCTTTGGCACGGAGAAATGCCGAAAAGAGCAGAAATTGCCGAACTAATTGGGGCTGATGCTGCTTTCCCAATGACCGCATTGAAATCGCGATCTACAAATGCAGCAACGATCGCAGTTCAGGATTCTTGGACTCAGTTGCAACAGTCTCAAATTCTAGATCGCCCTCTGGCACCGCCCAATTCGCCAACCGGAATCGACCTAGAATTAACCAAGGCGATCGTATCTCTGCGCCTGAGCCACGACGCAGCCAGTTTGGTCGAATTGCGTCAAGCTGCCGCTGTTACTGTAGAAGCTCATAAAGCGGGTATGGCCGCAACTCGAAATGCTCAAATTGAAGCAGGGGTGCGCGCTGCAATGGAAAGTGTCATCATCTCCAAAAATATGACCTATGCCTATCCCAGTATCGTTACAGTACATGGAGAAGTCCTGCACAGCGAACATTATCACAATCCCCTACAAACCGGAGATTTGCTGTTAGCAGATCTTGGTGCGGAAACATCGACGGGATGGGCGGCTGATGTGACTCGCACTTGGCCGGTTTCTGGCAAGTTTTCTCCGACTCAAAGAGCGATTTATGATGTAGTTTTGGCAGCACACGATGCTTGTATTGATAAAATTATTCCGGGGGTGGAATATCAAGATATTCACCTGTTAGCTGCTAGAATTATGGCGGAAGGATTAGTTGATTTGGGCATCTTGCGCGGCAATGTTGAAGATTTAGTAGAGATGGATGCTCACGCGCTGTTTTTTGTACATGGTATCGGACATTTAATCGGTTTGGATGTTCACGATATGGAAGATTTAGGCGATTTGGCTGGCTATGAAGAAGGAAGAACCAGAAGCAGTCGGTTTGGGTTGGGATTTTTGCGGTTGAATCGAGTTTTGCGTCCCGGAATGCTGGTATCGATCGAACCGGGATTTTATCAAGTTCCGGCAATCTTAAATAACCCAGAAAACCGCGCCAAATATGAATATTTCGTAAACTGGGAGGATTTGGAAAAATTTGCAGATGTGCGGGGGATACGCATAGAAGATGATATACTTGTCATCAATGACGGTAGAGAAGTATTGACAGGGAAATTGCCCACAAAAGCTCCGGAGATTGAGGAGTTAGTTGCGGTAAATACGTAAGTATAGCCTACTTCTATCACACATACGCAGTTCCATCAGGGGTGAAAAACAATAAATAAAGATGAATAAAGATTGGCCAACAAGTCTTTTGATATTAGTTAAAAAAGTGTTCTCGCAAGTCAGAAAATTCGCAGCAATAATACTTCCACGCAGTGTTCGTAAACCTATATCCTCGCGGCCTCCCATGCAAGCTGCACCTTTGCCCAGCAACGAAGAAGAGAGGCTAGAAGCACTTCACCGCTACAACATTCTCGACACAGAAGCTGAAGCCGCTTTTGATGATCTAACAGCTTTAGCATCTTATATTTGTGGCACTCCTATTGCTTTAGTAAGCTTAATAGATTCTAACCGACAGTGGTTTAAATCCAAAGTGGGTCTGGAAGCGCCCGAAACTCCGAGAGAGTCAGCTTTTTGCGCCCACGCTATTTTAAATCCCAACGAATTGCTAGTGGTACCCAATGCTTTAGATGACGATCGCTTTGTCGGCAATCCGCTAGTAACTTCTGATCCCAATATTCGATTCTATGCTGGAGCCCCCCTAGTAACTCCTGACGGTTATCCGATCGGCACTTTGTGCGCGATAGATACAGTTCCTCGTAATCTCACCCCACAACAGCTAGAAGCGCTGCGGACTTTAGGACGGCAAATTATCAACCACATGGAGTTGCGAATAAATCTGACTAAATTAAAGCGCGCACAGATCAAGAACAAACAAGTAGAAGAGAAACTCCGTTCTACCGACGAGCAAATTGTCAATTTTTTAGAAGGAATGAGCGATGCTTTTTTTGCTTTCGACACCCAGTGGCGATTTACTTACATCAATTACAAAGGGTCCCAATTTTTGAAGCGATCGCAGGAAGAACTTTATGGTAAAAATTTTTGGGAAGAGTTTCCTGAATTCGTAAATTCTGATTTTTATAAAGAGTATCATGAAGCTGTAGCCAAACAAATTGGAGTGGCTTTTGAAAAATATTATCGTCCCTTAAAAGTGTGGTTGGAAGTCCGGGTTTTTCCTTCTCACGACGGCATTTCTGTGTTTTTTCATGATATAACTAAGCGCAGGCAGATGGAATCTGCACTCAGGAAAGAACAGAAAAAAACTGAAAGTTTACTGCTAAATATTTTGCCCGAACCGATCGTCGATCGGTTGAAGCACGAACCGGGGGTAATTGCAGACAAGTTTGAAAAAGCCACAATTCTTTTTGCTGACTTGGTGAATTTTACCCAAATTTCTACTACCATGTCCGCCACTAAATTAGTATACTTACTGAATGAAATTTTCTCAGCTTTTGACCAACTGAGTGAGAAGCACGGCTTAGAAAAAATTAAGACGATCGGGGATGCTTACATGGTAGCAGCCGGTCTTCCCATTGAACGTCCAGACCATGCAGAGGCGATCGCCGAAATGGGGCTGGATATGCTAGCAGCAATTAAAGAATTAAATGTAAAGCTAGACGCGAAATTTGACCTCCGCATCGGGATTAATAGCGGCCCGGTGGTAGCGGGGGTAATCGGCACTAAAAAATTCATTTACGATTTGTGGGGAAATGCCGTGAATACAGCCAGCCGCATGGAATCTCACGGCATACCAGGTCGCATTCAAGTCAGCCACTATACTTATGAGTTACTCCAGGATAAATATGAATTTGAAGATCGTGGCGAGATCGAGATTAAAGGTAAGGGGGAAATGCGGACTTATTTGCTGACCGGGAGAAAAACAGCAAGCGATCTCAAAATTGCGGAGTAAATAAAACTAAGACTGGAAAGTACCTGATTTTTGAGAAAATGCCGGAGTCTGCGATTAATCGCTTCTTCGGCGCGATCGTCCTGTGGTAGAACGGCTGCTGCAGATCAACCAAATAAGATTATGCTATAGACAGAGATATCCGAGCAATTCTATGCGCGGTACTCGAGGTTATATAAATACTAAGTTGAAGTCGTCGGAGCCTTTAATAATGGTTCAATTTCATATTCAAACAGATAGCGATATTCCAGCATCCACCCAACTATTCAATCAAATCAGGTTTGCGATCGCCTCGCGACAATTTCCGCCCGGACACCGCTTGCCCAGCACCAGACAGCTAGCCATGCAGACAGGTTTGCACCGCAACACCATCAGCAAAGTATACCGACAGCTCGAAAATACCGGACTCGTAGAAGCCCAAGCAGGATCGGGCATTTACGTCCGCGCCCTAGGCAACGAACACGGCAACAAACTCAAATCTCCGATCCTCGAAGAATATCCCCTTGCCAACAAAATAGTGCAAGGAAGTATCGATCAACTGCTGGGACAGGGCTGTACGCTCAACCAAGCGAGGGAATTATTTTTGGCAGAAATTGACTGGCGGCTCAGGTGCAGCGCCCGCGTGGTCGTCACAGCCCCCACAGAAGACATCGGCGTGGGTGAACTGATGGCGAAAGAACTCGAACAAGCTCTTCGCATTCCCATACAGTTAGTGCCGATGGAACAGCTCGGTACTTTTTTGGATCAAATCTCTTCGGGAACTGTGATCACGAGTCGATATTTTATCGGAGAAGCAGAATCGATTTCGGCACCGCGTTCTGTGCGAGTTATTCCCGTAGACATCTACGACTACAGCCAGGAAATCCAGCTAGTGGGGAGTTTGCCCAAAGACAGTTATTTGGGTCTCGTCAGCCTGAGTCCGGGAATGCTACGATCGACCGAAGTCATCATCCACAGCATCCGGGGAGAGGATTTGCTGGTGATGACGGCCTTGGTGTCAGACGAGTACAAGATTAACTCGATCGTGCGATCGGCTAGAACAATTTTTTGCGACCAACCGAGTTTTGCTACAGTAAAAGCTGCCATCAATGCGGCTAGAGAAGATATTATTCGTCCCCCGCAACTGATATGCTCCGAAAATTACATCGGATCTAAGTCGATTAATTTGCTCAAGCGCGAGTTGGGCTTGGGATAAGTCAGTTGACAGTTGACAGTTGACAGTTGACAGTTGACAGTTGACAGTTGATAGTTGTTGTTCTAATTTCCAATAACCAATTCTCAATTCTCGATTACCAATAACCAATTACCATTACCAATTACCAATTATCCATGACAATTGAAATCCAACCTTCAATTAATGTTAAAACGGCGATCGAAAGCCGCCGCGCCGCCCGCAGCTTCAAACCAGATCCGATTCCCCCAGCCATATTGGCAGAGATTTTGCGGTTGGGAGTGCGATCGCCCTCTGGTTACAACTTGCAGCCTTGGCGGTTTATCGTACTTCAAGACCCAGCCAGCAAACAAAAATTAAAAGCTTGCGCCTTCGATCAGCGCCAAGTGGTAGAAGCCCCAACAGTATTAATTTGCTGTGGCGATCGACGCGCCGCCGGCCCCGAAAATACCGAAGCCGTCATCGAATTGGGCAAAGCAGCAGGCGCAATGAATGACAATTTAGCTGGTTATATGCGACAAGCAATCCCGCAATTGTTCGAGAACCGTCCCTGCTTCGATTCCCTAGAAACTTGGACAAACAGACATACAATGCTCGCAGTAGCTCACTTAATGATTGCAGCTAAAAGTTTTGGGCTAGATAGTTGTCCGATGGAAGGTTTTGTCAGCGCTAAGGTGAAAGAAGCCTTTCAAATTCCAGAAGAAGTAGATGTTTGCTGTTTGCTGCCGCTTGGTTATGCAGCAGAACCTTTCAAACAATATGGCGGACGTTTTGACGTGACTCAAGTTTATTACAGCGAAAGTTATGGACAGGCTTTGCAAGCTGAGATTTGAGAGTTAAGATTTTGTTGCAACTTTAATTTTTAGAGTTAAGAATTGGAACGAATCGGTGCTCACGTTCAAACAAATCAAAAAAGCCGACTGTTCTCCAATCTAACATCTAAAATTCCCAATCTAAAATCGCAAGTGGTGAGATCAGACAGAGGAAAAAATATGACAATAGCAACGCGACAAAGCAACGCACAAATTCTAGAAGTAAAATTGCAGCAACACTTGCAAGCAGCCGGATTTAAAAACTTACCGCTTTATATTAGTTGCGATTTTCGAGATAAATCTTTAACGGTTGTGGGAGAACACCCGCGCAGTTTAGTTCTCAAAGCCAAACCGACTTTTGCGGTGTTAGAAGCAGCAATTCTTGAAATAGAACCAGAATCTATTCAACAGATTGGACTTTGCCTAAAAATTACCGGGCAAAAACAGCCTTATGCTTTCCATTCTTTTACCATGCACAACCCTGTTTTGTCAAGACCAAAAACAGTGCAGGTGTTCAAAAAAACCGAGAATATCCCCGCAGAAGAAACCGGGATAGTCTTAACAGAAAATGTTGCCGAGACGGCGGAGGTAGAGGAGGAGATACCGTTAGAAACAGATGGGAAAGATGCGTGGGATGAAGAATATTTCCCCAATTTGTCTGAGAGTTCGAGCAATTCCGATCCGATCGCCTTTAGGGTAGCTGCAATCCCGGCAGATATTGGAGATAATCCCTTCAATCCGCTGGATATGGAAGCGGTAACAGTTGCCCAAAAACCCAAGCATTCACCGTTTGCGATGCTGGCTGCTGCAGGAATCATCAGTGTCGCCGCGCTAGTTTTGGCAGGCGGTTATTATATGCTGAGCCGGCCCTGCGTCATCGGAGGATGTAGTGCTTTAGCTAATGCCAAACAGTTGAGCGAGAATTCGACGAAGACTCTAAAAACGTCAAAAGTTGCCAACAGCCCCCAAGAAGCCCAGCGACAGTTAAAACAGGCGATCGCCCTTTTGGAACCGATTCCCTCTTGGTCAATTCATCGCGGTGAAGCTCAAAGCGCTCTGGAAAACTACCGTTCGCAAAATCAGAATTTAAACTCTGCGATCGATGCAGCGCGCCTCGCACAGTCAGCAACCCAGAAAACCCAAAATCCGCCTTATTCTGCCGAGGACGGGCAGGAAGCGCAAGCTCTGTGGCAAAGTGCGATCGCCGAACTCGGAGAAATCCCCACAGACAGTCCAGTTTATGCTTTTGCTCAGAAAAAAAAGCAGGAATACCGGAAGAATGTAGCAACAGGAAATCGGCAGTTAAGCACAGAGAAACAAGCCGAAAAAACGCTGCTCGCCGCCAAAAGTAGAGCCCAAATAGCAGAAGCTCGCGAAGCCGTAGCTCAGACAGCCGAGACTTGGGATCAAGTGCAATCAGGTTGGGAAGAATCCCTCGACATCCTATCAGAAATTCCCACGAACACGACATCTTACCAACAAGCTAAACTGCTAGTTCCCAAATACGAAACCAAACTTTCAGAAGCTCGCGAGCGCAAAAATGTCGAAGGAATTTCGGAAAATGCGTATACTCAAGCTGTGACTTTAGCAGCGGAAGCTCAAATTTTTGAGGGCAAAAACGCCTGGTTTAAAGCATCAGAATCCTGGCGAAGAGCTTTGAGTTACGCGGAGCAAGTGCCGGCAGCAACTGCATATTCCCAGAAAGTCCAACCGCTGATCGCTTCCTACAAAACTTCTTTGCAGCAAGCAGAAGTAAAGTTGCAGGAAGAAAGGAACCTGCAAAAAGCCCGCACCGATTTAGATAGAACTTGCAAAGGCAACCCCAAGATTTGCGACTATACTGTTAGCAAAGATTTGATTGCGGTGCAGATGACTCCAGGTTACGTGCAGAAATTGCAACAAACTTTCATTCAAGCAAACAACAACAATGCTGTGAAGTCTCGCCAAGCTGTAGAAAAGCACGTTCAAACGTTGCAAAAAGCTTTGGAGGCGATCGCCGAAAACGCCAAAATCCCGATGCAGGTGTACGATGGTGAAGGCAAGCGGATTGGGAGTCACGAACCGAAGTAGTTGTAGTTGTAGGGTGCGTGAGGGCAAAAAATCTGTCTGAACGATCGCAATATTTACACTCACGCACCCCCAGCAATTTCATCCACCGTCAATCCCGCTTGAAAAACTTGTTGTGCCGTCAAATTTAACTCGGGAAAAGCTGCGGATTCGATGTTGTCCTCTCCCCGAAATTGACTAACTTCATACTCACCATCAACCAACCGATAAATAGAAATAGTCGGTTGTTTTGGGTTGCCAATAAACCGACGGCCGCCCAAACCGAGATAATCCACAATCCAGTATTCAGGAATCCCGATTAGTTCGTATTCCCCTACTTTTCTGATGTAGTCATCTTGCCAGTTGGTGCTAACTACTTCAATAACCAGCGGAATTGATGCCCCTTGAGTCACAGTTGAGAATTTTTGCCACAAAGGTTCTGATGCTAAGTTGGGGCGATTTAAGATCGGAATATAGGGCGAATAAGCTGATTCGTTTTCCGGCGGCTTAACTAATGCTTGTTTGGGGATGAAGTACGGCAGGTTTAGGCGATCGAATTCGACGGTCAATTTTCTTGCTAAAAAACCGATAACTTCTTCATGGTCTCCTAATGGCTGTGACATTTCAACAATCTCTCCATTGTGCAGTTCATAACGTCCATTTTATGGCTTCCATTCCGCAAATTCTTCAAAAGTTAGCGTTTTAGTTGCTATTTGAATCATGGTTATTCTCCTGAATTATGGGCGGGCGGGCTAGAAGCCCACCCCACAAAAAGTGAACTCTTGTGGAACAGGCATCTTGCCTGTTCAATAAAATAAAGGCAAATGCAAGTTCCTACCGATATTATATTCCCAATTCTCTTCGACCCAATGCCCAATGCCCTGTTTGGCCAATGCCCAATTCCCAATTCCTAATTCCCAATGCCCAATTACCATTTTATCAATTGTGCATCTTGATTAAAAAACTTCCGGGACAATCCCTCAGTCAAAAGCAGAGTTGCAATTACAGTTGCCAGCGCTAACACAAACATAATCAAAATCTGGTAAGATGCTGCATCGAGAGGACTGACACCGCTCAGCATTTGACCTGTCATCATTCCCGGTAAAGTCACGATTCCTACCACTGTCATTGTATTTAAGAGCGGGATTAATCCAGCTTTGATCGCATCTTTGCGGTACTGTTTTACTGCTTGCTGCGGCGTCGAACCTAAACTTAAATGGGTTTCTATTTCTAACTGACTGCTATTAACTGTACTCACAAGTCTTTCGCCCGCGATCGCCCCGGAGTTCATGGCATTGCCCAAAATCATACCCGCTAAAGGAATCAGGTATTGTGGTTCGTACCAAGGGTCAGGTTGCAAAATTAGCAAGTTTGTATAGGCGAGAGTCAAGGCCGTACTGATAAAAATTGAACCCCAAACTAACGGCAGTAAGTTCTTGATTTTTTTGCTGATGCGGTTGCTGGCAACCATGCTAGCTGTTGTCAGCATGATTGCTAAAACTGCTAAAACCAGCCAAGGATTTTTCCCCTCCGGGTCAAATATGACTGCGAGTACGTACCCGACTAAGATTAGCTGGATCAGGGTGCGCCCTGCGGCGATCGCGATCGCCCCCTCCAGCCCCAATCCCTGCCACGCCGAAAGCCCGATCGCGATCGCCACCATCCCCAAAGCCCAACCCAAATCTGTCAAATCTAGCAGAATTAACACCGGCCCACCCTTTCGATAATGTGATTGTTTGCCTGTCCAAATATAAGATATTGCAATAAAGGTTTCTGAGAAACAGTTTTGCTGCAAGAATTTGCTTTGATAATGCTTGAAATTTATGGTGTGAAGAGTGAATAATGTTCCCCCCCTCGACTTAACCCGCCAATACGCGCAGATTGGCGACGAGATAACCGCTGCAGTCCAAAAAGTGCTTGCCTCTGGCGGCTACGTAGGCGGCCCAGCCGTAAAGAGTTTTGAACGAGAGTTCGCCGACTACATCGGCGTTTCCGAGTGCGTAGGCTGCAACTCCGGCACCGATGCCCTGATTTTGGCCTTGCGAGCTCTCAAAATTGGCCCCGGCGATGAAGTGATTACCACTCCTTTTACCTTTTTTGCTTCCGCTGAGACAATTAGCGCCGTCGGCGCCACTCCAGTATTTGTCGATATTGACAGCGAGACTTTTAATCTGGATGTGGAGCTCCTCGAAGCGGCAATTACCGAAAAAACCAAGGCAATTATGCCAGTCCACATCTTCGGCCAACCGGTAGACATGACTCGGCTGATGGAAATTGCGACTCGGCACAATTTAGCCGTAATTGAAGATTGCGCCCAATCTGTCGGGGCCGAGTGGCAATCTCGAAAAGTCGGCAGCATCGGTCATGTCGGCTGCTTCAGTTTTTATCCAACCAAAAACTTAGGCGCTTGCGGTGACGGTGGCGCGGTGACGACAAATGATCCTGCCCTGGCAGCTTCGATGCGAGTGCTCAAAGAACACGGACAGTCTTCTAGGTATTTCTACGAAGAAATCGGCTACAACAGCCGTTTAGATGCCCTGCAAGCGGTGATTCTCAGCATTAAATTGCGGTATCTCGACAGTTGGAACGCCCAGCGACGTTCTCACGCCACACTTTACAGCGAATTTCTCTCCCGCGTGCCCGGAGTTGCCGTCCCCAAAGAGTTGCCGTTCGCAAAAGGAGTTTGGAATCAATACACGATCCGGCTGACAAGTCCAGAAGACGCGCAAAATCCCTCTGGCGATTTTCGAGATTGGATGCGGGCTCAGTTGCAGGAAGCTGGCATCGGTTCGATGGTTTACTATCCGTTACCTTTGCACCTGCAACCTGTTTACAAATCTTTGGGCTATGCTGCCGGTCAATTGCCAAAGGCTGAGCAAGTTTGTCGCGAAGTCTTGTCTTTGCCGATGTTCCCGGAACTGTCGAGGGATCAACAAGAGCGGACGATTTATGGTCTGAAAGATTGCTTGGCAAAGGCCGATCGCATCCGGTAGCTTTGGCGCGATGGCATCAGCGAGGGAAATGCAGGAGGAGAAAAGAATTGCAGGGTTGCAGTGCTGTGAGAATGTGCAGGGTTGAGGGAGAGCTGTTAAGTATTTTGACCGATCACTTGTACTTTTATGTACTATATTTAATGAAAAGAAACAAATTTAGGCTAGCAATCCGCCTCGCACGGGTGCATTTTCCGCTCGCCTAAAACTTGAAATGCGATCGGTCAATGATGAAGAAGGAAGAAGGAAGAGGGAAGAGGGAAGAACGAAGAAGGAAGAACCAAGAACGAAAACTAAATAATATTTGAACTTTCGACTTCCCATTCCCGATACCTGATAACTAATGCCCGATGCCCGATGGCCGATGCCCAATTCTCAATTTAACCTGTAATTTTCAGAAGATAAGAGGAAAATAAACGAGTGCCTCAGTATCAATTCACTCAGGCTAGACGCTACGATCCACAAGCGATCGCTCAGTATTACCGCAAACGTCCTTGGAAAGCAATTTGGCGCGCAATTACCGTTATTTGGTCTTTTGCGGGCTTTGTACTGGGGATGCTGTGGGACAGTTGGCAGCACGAAGTCGCAGCACACCAGCCGGAACGGGCCACCCACCTACGACAAATACTTACTCGCTTGGGCCCCACTTTCATTAAAGTCGGTCAAGCCCTTTCTACCAGACCGGATTTGATCCGCAAAGACTTTCTCGAAGAATTGATCAAACTTCAGGATCAATTGCCGCCGTTTGACTCGGTGCGCGCTTTCGAGATTATTGAAGCGGAACTCGATCGCAAAATTAGCGAAACCTACAGCGAAATCTCCCCCGAACCTGTCGCCGCGGCAAGTCTTGGTCAAGTCTACCGAGCTCGCCTCCTCACCGGGGAAGCAGTAGCAGTCAAGGTTCAGCGACCGAATTTGTTGCCAGTCTTGAGCCTTGACCTTTACTTAATGCGCTGGGCCGCTGGATGGTTGGGCCCGTTGCTGCCGCTGAATCTCGGTCACGACCTCTGTTTGATCGTGGATGAATTCGGTATCAAATTGTTCGAGGAAATTGATTATATCAATGAAGGCCGCAACGCCGAGAAATTTGCGACAAATTTTGCCGACGACCCGACAGTAAAAGTTCCGAGTATTTACTGGCGCTATACTTCAAATTGCGTTCTCACTCTCGAATGGATTGAGGGCATCAAGCTGACAGATATGGCAAGTGTTAAAGCCGCAGGTTTGGATACCGATAGTTTAATTGAAGTCGGAGTCCGCAGCGGTTTGCGGCAGTTGCTGGAACATGGATTTTTTCATGCTGACCCCCATCCGGGAAATCTGTTTGCCTTAGCGGACGGCCGCATGGCTTACATTGATTTTGGGATGATGGATCAGATGGAAGAAACAACTAAAGAAACTTTGGTTGATTCTGTCGTTCATTTGATCAACAAAGATTACTTACAATTAGCCAAGGATTTTGTCAAACTTGGCTTTTTGACGCCAGATACAGATATTATGCCGATCGTCCCGGCGTTGGAATCTGTACTGGGTGATATCGTCGGGGAAAAGGTGTCAGATTTTAACTTCAAGACGATTACAGACCAGTTTTCGGAGTTGATGTACGATTATCCTTTCCGGGTGCCGGCGAAATTTGCCTTAATTATTCGCTCTCTGGTGACAGAAGAAGGTTTGGCCCTGACGCTGAATCCGAATTTCAAGATAGTCGAGGTAGCGTATCCTTATGTAGCGCGGCGTTTGTTGAATGGAGAATCTCCGGCACTGCGGCGGCGTCTGATTGAGGTATTATTCAAAGATGGCAAATTCCAGTGGAACAGGTTAGAGGACATGATCGCGATCGCCCGATCGGATCGTAGTTTCGACTTGCTCCCCACAGCACAACTAGGCTTGCAATTTTTGCTGTCAGAGGAAGGGTCGTTTTTGAGACGGCAGCTAATGTTAGCTTTAATTGAGGACGATCGAATCCACACCGAAGAAGTTCGCAGCCTGTGGAACTTAGTCAAGGAAGATTTGCAGCCCGGTCGCCTGTTCAACGTTGCTCTAGGCGCTTTGACGGAGTTTTCCACAGCAGGAGCAGCCGCGCTAACTCGATTTTAGTCATTAGTCATTGGTCATTAGTCATTAGTCATTGGTTATTTGTTGGTTGTTAGTTGTTGGTTCTAATAACTAATTCCCCATACCCAATGCCCAATGCCCTGTTTGGCCAATGTCCTGTTTGGCCAATGCCCCATTTCCAATTACCCAAATTAAGGAATTATTCGTGTATTATTTTCCAGAACCTCCCTATTTTTTAATGTCGGCTGGACTGCTAGCAGGGATGGCCTCCGGTGTAGCATTTGAAGCAACTCTCAAACAATCCGTACAACAGTGGTCTAAAAATCGTTCTACTCGCACCCTGGCTAACCTGCCAAGGCTGCAATTGGTCATACCTTTTCTGGGAATGGCTGGCGGTATTTGCGTATTTTTAGCTTCTGGAATGGAGATTTTTGGCTTCCCAAAACTACTTTGTTATGCCCTAGCTTTGCCACTGACGCTACTCACAGGCTGGCTAGTTTGGACTCAGTTAGGTAAGCTTTTGATCGAGTTAGAACGCGGAGGTTCCCAAGCACTGGATTTAGATTCTTTTGAACAATGAAAGTTAACTATCAACCTCTTTTGTGAGAAGCAAGGGGGTTGATAGTGATCGAGGATTATCCTAATTTGATGCTTTTTGAACCGCAGAGAACGCAGAGGAAGAGAAAGAAGAAGATGACAGCTTAGGCAATAATTTGTGTATTTTTTTTTACAATCTAAAATCGAAAATCGAATGAGTATTTTAATTGTTACGGGCGCGGCGGGATTTATTGGATCTAACTTAGTAGAAACTCTTTTAAATCGAGGCGAGACGGTGATTGGTGTTGATGAGTTCAACGATTATTACGATCCGGATCTCAAGCGCAAAAATATTGCACGATTTGAAAAGTATCCGGGTTTTGAATTGGTGGAAGGCGATATTTTGTCTCTAAATTGGCGATCGCTTTTATCCGATGCTAAGGTAATATTTCATCAGGCGGCGCAAGCAGGAGTTCGTGCTAGCTGGGGCGACGGTTTTCGCAGCTATACCGATCGCAATATTAACAGCACTCAAGTATTGTTAGAAGCGGCAAAAGATGCGCCCAGATTGAAAAAGTTTGTCTATGCTTCTTCTTCTTCAATTTACGGCAATGCTGAATCTTTTCCCACGAATGAAAACGCTTGTCCCCAGCCAGTTTCTCCCTACGGAATTACGAAATTAGCTGGTGAACGTTTGTGCGGACTTTATTACAAAAATTTTGGTCTTCCGACTACTTCGCTGCGCTATTTTACCGTTTACGGGCCCAGACAGCGCCCCGATATGGCTTTTCACAAGTTTTTTAAGTCGATTTTGTTTGACGAGGCGATTTCAATTTTCGGCGACGGATTGCAAACGCGGGATTTTACGTTTATCAGCGATTGCGTGGCGGCGAATTTAGCGGCGGCTGAGGTTGCGGAAGCTGCGGGGGAAGTTTTTAATATTGGTGGGGGAAGTCGGGTAGTTTTAAAAGAAGTTATTGATACAATACAAAGGATTGTCGATCGACCTATTCGGATAGATTTTACCGAAGCTGCGAGGGGAGACGCGCGGCACACTAGCGCGGATGTGTCTAAAGCCCAGAAAATCTTAGGTTATCAGCCGCAGGTTGCTTTAGAAGAAGGTTTAAGGCGCGAATGGGAGTGGATTCAGTCTGTGTACGGTTAGAGTACAGTTAGATGCTATCTATCTATCTATCCCAGAAATTCCGCAACTTAAATTGAAGATTGTTAATTTTTTGAATTACCCAACTTTTGAGGTTTCTCTGTCAGCGAAATGCTGCGATTATACCATTAATTTTTAGAAAAAATCGCAGTTTTTGTGATTAGTAATGGCTTCGATAATTTTATTCAAAACTTTTTTAGAATCAGTCATTGTACTGAGCCAATAACTGCCTGAATGTTGCCGATGATAATAACTTAAATTACTCACCGCATACAAGCTGCCGCCACTTTTCAACCACAAATAATTGAAAGCGGCGACATCGGAAGCTTGCACGCAAATATCTTGATTATCCTCGGCACAATCCAGGTATTTCTGTACATTGACGAAGTAGTTGCCATCATTAATAAAATTGCGAAATAATTTAGGGTTGGGATTATTTAGAATTAATTCTCGTGCTTTTTCAAGATTGATTTCTGTCTCAGAATATAATTTAAAATTAAAGTAGGGATTGGCGGATGTCGGACAGTAAATTAGCTTAGGATTCCATGCAGTTATGTGGTAGAGTCGATCGACATAAGTTTCGCTCAACGCATTGTCAGAGTCAAGAATAATTGCCCACTCATTTTTGCAGTGGGAAATAGCCATAATTTTGCTTTTATACGCACCAAAATTTTTCTCACCTCGGCGGATAGAAATCTTAGGTGACAAGTTTGCTATATTTGCTTGCATCCTAGAAAACTCTTCGGGAGAGGAAGCATCATCGTAAATAATAATATCATCAATACGATCGTCATACAAAGCATTGCACAATGCACCTACAACCAAACTAGAACGGTTAAAATGCGTAATAGCTAGAGATATTTTACTTCTGTTAGCCACAGACGGACGCCGAATTGAAATTAAGCGAACGCCTAGAAGGCTTGTCCGCAAGTCCATCATAATTTTGTAATACTCTTGGTAAACTTTATTTTCGAGTTGTAAACTGCGAATTTTTCTGCCAGCTTTTCGCAAAATATTCATTTCTGTATTTGCCAATCTATACCTAAAGTTGATATTTTTTTGCCTGACAAAGGTTTTGGCATTTCTGTATCCGCGCACTAGCAAACTTGGGGATTTGAGTTTGGGGCATTTTTCCGGCGACTTCAAATAGCGGTAGTGCAGAAATACATCTCGGTAGGGAATTTCAACATCTTCACCAGCACACAATTGATTAATTTTTGCAGCCGAAATACTCATGTAATGCAAATAAGTAAGTCGCCGTCCTTTATCATATAAAACATTATCTATCACATCAAATTGAGAAGACCAATGATTTCCCGTTACCTGTTCGGGTTGAGCATATGCAAAGTTGTAAAAAGAGATTTTGCTGCGGGCGACTAAATAGTTAAGTAAAGATTGGTCAGATGCACTCAAACACATAGTTTCCGCTTCTCCTGATGTTAAGTTATCTAACAGTTGGACTGAATTTTCTCTATTAAATATTTCTTTTTTGGAAGCAAACAAACCTGTACAAAAAGTATGAGAGGGCAGTTGGTCAATATTGAAAATATGTGGCAATTTATCTGAGGATAAGTCAAATACATAGTTGAGGTCTGATTTGTATTGAAAATCGTTGGCTACCCAATCAACTCGATCGAGTTTTTGATAAATATAATCCAGACAACCCATTAACAGAGTGTCCGCGTCAAAATATACAAATTTGTCAAAAGGCCCGTCAAAACAGCATAATTTCCGATGCCTGGTCAAACAGTGAACTGATTTCAAACCTTTAGCTTGCCAAACTTTTTGAGCTTTGGCGTGAGATGTCCAAGCTTGAGTTGCAAAGTCTTCCCAGAAATGAATTGAATCGGTGTTGTCAAAGAGGGTGACATTAGGACGAATTGCAATTTCTCCTCGCACTTTTTTCAGTCTATCATCATAGGGAATGATACAAACGGGAATATCTTTTGCCCCATTGACTTCGAGACTGTTTAACAAAGCGACTAAGTGGTCGAAAACCACATCGTTTGCTAGAATATAAATACCATTTGTCATAATTTTTAAGTTTTTTAAATCCTTTACCAAATATTCCGCTAGGGTGTGTTGGGCACTGGGGATCATCTCGGCTTTATCGAAATTATCGAAGATCAAAACAGCGCCCAATGCACCGAAATTCTCGCCCAAGGTGCGTTGGCTCCTGGCAGATATCTCGGCTTTATCAAATATTATAACAGCGCCCAACACACCATACAATATCGCATATTATAACAGCGCTCAACACACCATGCAAAGAGCGAAATATTTTTTGCACTAAATTTGGTGGTTCCTCATTGAGATAACGATAATGTTTCCACAGTTTCCAATAAGGACTACCGGATTTAATTGGTATTCCAGCCCAGTGAATATATTTTAACCTTTTGCCTTTGTCATAAAGAACATAATCTATTTCTTGAAAATGCTTGGAACCAGCCCAGCTTCCTGGTTCGGTTGCTGAATCTTTAACAAGATTGCAGCGCTTGGGAATCAGCTTAAGAATGATATAATTTAGTATAGGTTGGTCTGTGACATTTTGAGTAAAGTCAAAATATTCTCGATGCTGCGAACATTCTCGCAAAATCTCATACATTTGTGATTCTGTAATAGTTCCTTTTCTTGATGCCCAAAAACCGCTGTTGAATACATCTTGAAGCTGGGAGTCGGTAAAGATATTCTGTTGTTGTACAGCAGGTGAAAATACATTTCGCAGTTTTTCGCTGAGGTGGTGGTAGTCGCAGCAAAAAAAGTCTACTTCTGATAGTTTGTTTAAGTTGGCTGCGATGTCTTCAAAGACGATGATATCGGTATCGATGTACAGAAATTCGTCGAGGGGGCCAAACCAGGTGGCGAGTTTTCGCATTTTGTTGGGGAGGGCTAAAAAGTTGCGATCGAACATTTGGCCAATTTCTCTGGTAAACTGTTCCACAAACTCCAGATTGGGGAACAATCGCACCCCGTGAAGACGGCTGAGTGCGGCTGCGACTTGCTGATAATTGTCGTCGAAGGGAATCAGAAAAACAGGTACTTGACAATTGTACAGACGTATGCTGTTTAAAAGGGCGATCGCACTTTCGATCACCTTATCATTCGCAACAATATAAATACCGCGATTCATAAACTTATCCTCAACCTTCTCAATACCCTGGTTAACAAATTCGCCCCAGAAACCTCAGTATAAGACTTTGGCGCTTGGGCAAAAACCGGGCGCTTGGAGGGTTCGCGGAGATAGCGGTAATGCAGGAACAAATCGCGATAGGGAAACTCAATATTTTCGCCCGCACAAACTCTCCGAATTAAATCCGGCGGCACACCAATATAATGAATGTAAGTAAGTCGGTTTCCCTTGTCGTACAAAATCTGATCTTGCTCTTCAAAATGTTTGGAAGTGACACTGCATCCCGTTTTTTCGCCATCCGGGAGACTGTAAGCAAAATTATAGCTATTCATCCCCGTTTTCATCACCATATAATTGAGCAACGGCTGTTCTCCCGCACCTTCATAGAGAATTTCCGCCTCGCCAGATTGCAGTTGAGCTAACAGCCATTCCCTAGTATTTTGATCAAACAATCCTTGCTTGCTAGCGTAAAATCCCGAACAAAATATTTCCGAGTCTATCCGATTTTGATCAAAAACTTCGAGAAGTTTTGGTGACTGAATATTGTAGACTTTAGTTGGATCGCGAAATTGAAAATCATAAACTACAAAATCCGATTCCTCTAACTTCTGAAAAACCGCATCAAGGGAATTCATCACCAAAGTATCGGCATCCATGTAGATAAACTTGTCAAACGGGCCGTCGAAAGCGCAAAAGCGCCGATGTGCGCCGTAAAGCCGAAATTTTTTGCGGTTCAAACGCTCTGGTGCGGCTGCTTGCATGAAGTTGTCCCATCGCTGAATAGATGCGCTATCTTCATAAATAAAGACGTTGGGACGGTTAACAATTTCAGCTTTGATTTGCTCTATTTGGTCGTCGAAAGGATAAATACAGACGGGAATATTTGAGCCTAAGATAACTTCAATACTGTTGAGTAAGGCAATTAGTTGGTCGTAAACTGTATCGTTGCCAAGCGTGCAAATTCCATTCATATTTAGTGAATAAATTGTGGTAGGGTGCGTCGCGTGTCGCATATTTGTAAGTAGCGAGAATTGTTTGTAGCGACGCACCCTACAAGGGCTGACCGCCTGTGCGTCTACAACTATCAAAGAAACCGGGTTTTTTGCTGTTTCTGTCTGCTGTAACCAAGTATCCTCGCAAAAAAACCGGTTTCTGACCCGTGCGTAAGTCGTATAATTAAAACACGATCGTCCAACCTTCGCGCTGTGCTTGTTGCTCAGTGTACGACACGCCGTCAACTTTCAAACCTTCTTGATTTAGCAGCGTAATCAAGCCACCTTTTTTACTCAGTTGCACGTTTGGTGGCAAGGTAACGACCAGAGAAGCACCAGCAGCAACCGTACCGGAAAGCCTATGCTTGTTTTTTAACTTATCTGCGATCGACCATCCAGTCAAATCGATTGCATCCGGTGAAGCATTCAGCAGTGTTACGGTTTCCTTCCCAGCAGCTTCACCCACAGGACTTACTAACGCCGCCACAATTCTGACAATATAGTCAGGTTCAACTGTAGCTGCTTCGACAGATTTGACAGCAGGTTTGCCGATAATGGGTGAGGGTAGAGTGTCGATGCGGTGTCCCAAATCGTCGTCAGAATGCCAAGTTTGCGATTGAAACTTCAGGAAAATGCCTATCCAGCGGTTCTCTGACGGGAAGTGTAGCAGCATTGCGCCGTCTTGCCAAACGCCGTTATCTTTGGCAAACTTGCCGGCATTCCCCTGATTCATGTGGATGTCGTGAATGCCGTTACCGGGCAAAAAGCCGAAGATTTTGTCTTTGATTCTTTCCGGCCCCCATTTCTCGCCGAAAGCATAGATATGAGCTGATTCATCCGACATTGCCCGCTGCACGTATTTGTCAATTTTCTCGTTTAAGTCATTATCCGCACCAGGTACATCGAAGGGTAGAGGTATCATTTTAGTGCGATCGAACAAATTACCGCGAATAAAATCAAGTGCCAAACCACCGGGCTTTCTCTTCAGTTCCTTGAAGCCCAAAGGCAAATCTGCCAAATCTGCCAAAATGGGATAAGAGAAATTTTCATCAACCAAATACTCTAATTCCGACGGTTCTAGCTTCGATTTGACGTTGATAGCAATTCGGTAGTCTGTATCTTCCGAAACTAAGTGAACTTGGTAATGAGCATTAGACGTAATCGCCAAACGCCGTCCCACAGGACGACCTTTTAAAACACCGTAATTCTTTAAAGCCACAAGCTTCTCCTCGGTACTTCAAAATATACAACATAATCTACAGGAGCGATCGTACTGGCCAGTCAAGCCGCCCCTTCATCTTGTCACCCCTCCCCCCAAAAACTTCTCATAGAAATCGGGATTTTTGCTTTTACGAATCATTAAAATTTATTTCCTGAGATACAAACTTAGACAGCCAATTGAGCAAGTTCAATTCGTGGAGAATGATTTGTCTGGCTTCGGCAATTTTATCCCTGGCTTCATGCCAATAATCCGCAGTAGCTACAACCTCTTTAATAAATTCTACTCCTTTCTCATCCAGACTGGGCAGCCGCAGAAAACTCCCTGCCGGCAACAACTTATCGGCCGCCGAACCGCCGTAATAAATCGGCAAACACCAAGCTAACAAAGCATCCCAAAGCTTCTCGCTGACATACCAATCGTTTTCTGCATAATTTTCAATAGCTAAGTTGTAATAGTATGGTGCGACGGCGTGCCATTTATTGTTCATAGTGCCATTCCCGCGCGCCCAAGTTGGCAAGTTTCGCCCGTAAAGGTCAAAATCCAATTCTTGCGATCGCAGGAATTTGATAAAATCTAATCGGCGTCGGTGATTGGCGGTGCGGCTAACACCTGAAGTAATCCAAGAACAGGATTTAGTTTTCGGCGGCGCAGGCATTTCATCTAGTTCTCGAAACGAGTTAGAGTGATACCAAATCGCGGGCATATAATCGGGTTTTGGTGCGAACTCGTCGGGCCCGGAAACGTAACCGCAATAAAGTTTGGCTTGTTCGTAGTTGGCTTTGGTAATTTCAATAACTTCGGGTAATGGTGGCTCGCGTATCAGGTAAATTATGCGTTCATTGGGGACACCGCGCAATTTTTCTTGAATTTCGTTTTCTGGGTTTTGATGCCTGTAGCGACGTATTTTATCAACCCAGGATTGCTTTTTGGGCGGTTGGGGAAAGTCGAATTGATACATCAGTAAAAAGTCGGGTTTTGGGTGGTTGGCGAGCATTTGAATGTTTCCCCATTTGCCGAAGTTGTGCGGGGTTTGTTGCCACAGCCAGTCGCTTTGGTTCATGCCTGGGTAGGTGGTGATTGTGCCGATGATTTTTGGGTTCATATCTAATAATAAATCTGGTTTTTGCGTGTGGGCGGGGCGGGTTTATGAGATTATTAATTTTAGGCGATGATTGTTGGTAAAACTCGCCCCGGAGGATTTGAAAATTATCGGATGAGGATTAATGAATGATTTGCGATCGCACTTGCTGATCCACATAACTTAAAATTCTCTCTATCCTATTTTCCCAGGAAAATTGCTTGACAAAATCCATTGTTTCTGCATAGCCTTCGCTTTTCCTCGGATATTTAGTTAAACAATCTCGAATGCTTTGCGCGAAATGGTGCGGGTGATCGGGTTCGCACCAAGTTGCTGCTATATTTCCAGATTTAAATTCCATTAAAGATCCAATCTCCGTCGCTACAATCGGAGTTCCCGATGCCATGTAATCAAAGAATTTTAAAGGAGATGTGAACGTCGCAGCCTCTGTCAAACAGTGCGGGTGAGTCAAAACATCGGCTGCTTGCAGCAAGCTAGCTAGTTGATTTTGAGGCAGGTAGCCGAGAAATTTAATGTTGTTAACTTGCTTGGATTTGGCTAACTGCTGGTAGGCTGTTACTTGGGATGAATCACCGCCGGCGATCGCAAATTGAACCAGCGGCAATTCCTGAGCCACATCCACCAACATATCCACACCTTTAAACGGGTAAAGTCCGCCCGCATAAACTGCTAAATGCTGTCTCTCATCTTCTAATAATTGCTGTCGCCAATTCTGGGCAGCTTCTGTTTGTCTGGCGATAAACAAATGGTTAAAACCGTTGTGCAACGTAATTACTTTTTCCGGCGGCATCCCATTCAAAATCATGCTGTCTCGGACTGTATCGGCAACAGTTACGGAAATCTGAAACAGAGGATTGCGGACAATTTCTGATTCAAATTGCTTGTTTTCATGGTGATGCTGTTCGTAGATAGCGGGAATACCGTTTTTAACTGCTGCTTTGACAAAGTTCCAGTCGCGGGTGTGGACAATTTTAGTTGATTTAAGCAGGTGAATCGGTAAATAGTATTTTGATACTATTGTACTCGAACTCGTCCACTTGCTGTCCCAACGGTCGATCGGCCACGGCATCGGTAAATCTGCTACTTTTAATTTATCTTGAATATTGTAAATATTGGCAAGTTTGTCATCTGGTTTCCTGGGTTGAAAAGGAAAAAGCAAATCAACCGGATTCAAAGCACTCCAGCCTTTGCGGAGATATACCAAAACTGCTGGTAAACCGAGATTTGCTGCGGCATTTGCAGAGTGTGCAACTTGAACTAAGCTCGCTACATTGGGTTGCGGTAAGATATTTCTGGTAAAAAATACATAATATTTAGACATCGTAATTGGTAGTTGGTAATTGGTAATTGTTAACTCTGTAGACAGTGGACAACTGACAACTGACAACTGACTACTGCCAACTGACTACTTTTTAACAGCCTGACGCTTAATAGTATTTTCTATAAATTCTAAAGTAGTGAAAATATTAGCAGCAGAGTGAAATGATTCTCTGATTAACTCGTCTCTTTCTTCGGGAGAGTCTACCATTTCATCTACTAGCATTTTGAGGTAAGCTATCATGGGAGTCAGGCGAGTGCGAATTTCGTAAGAACCTCTAATGAGAGCTTCATCGCGAGCGGTTTCTTCGGCAAATTGCACTGAATACAAGCGAGTGTAGTAACCTCCTTTTGCTAGCAATTCTTCGTGGGAACCCATTTCTACTACTTGTCCGCGATCGATCACGGCGATTTTGTTGGCTTTTTGGACTGTGGAGAGGCGGTGGGCGATTACCAACGTTGTGCGATCGCAACTCAATTTCTCGATCGCCGCTTGCACGTACCTTTCCGAAACCGTATCCAGCGAACTCGTTGCCTCATCTAAAATTAAGATTTCCGGGTTTTGCAGTAGGGCTCTAGCAATTGAAATTCTCTGACGCTGCCCTCCCGATAATATCACCCCCCGATCGCCAATTTGAGTATCCAACCCCTCCGGCAACAGTTGGATAAACTCATAAGCATTCGCCCCCTTCGCCGCTTCCACAATTTCTTCCTCAGTCGCTTGGGGTCTAGCATAAGCAATATTTTCGCGCACTGAAGCATTAAACAAAAACGTATCTTGGCTAACAATACCCATCGCTTGTCTCAGACTTTTCAAGTCAAATTCGCGCAAATCCCTGCCATCGATCGAGATATTACCTTCAGTAGGATCGTAAAATCTCGGCAGTAAGTCTGCCAAAGTTGACTTACCAGAACCCGAAGTTCCTACCAAAGCCAAAGTAGTGCCATGAGGTAGAAATAAATCAATTCCTTGCAAAACTAAATTTTTGTGGTTAGGATAACTAAAAGATATTTTATTAAAATGAATTCCCGATCGCAAATGAGTGTAAGGCACAGAACCGTTCAGCATAAATGGCTTGTCCTCGCAGCTCAAAAAATCATTAACCACCTCTACACTAGCCGACGTATTAGCAAATTGACTGCGGCCGCTATTCAACTGTGAAATCAAAGGGATTAATCGAAACAGTACCAATAAATAGGTTAATAAAATTGTAGCAATAGACTCTATCTCATTCGCAAATATTGTGCGACCTATAAATACAATCAAAATTATAACTATCAAATTAACAACTTCGTTAATTGGGGCGATCGCGGCATAATTTACCTGAGCCTGAAAATCCGCTTGTTCTCGCCTTTGAATTAAATGCTTGATCCGCTGATACTCTCTTTCCTCGTTCCCCGTTGACTTGACCAGCCGAATCCCACTAATCGTTTCCAGTACCCTAACCGAATAATCTTTCGACATTTCAGAAAGCAGGTGGCCAAAATGCTTGGAACGGTTAATAATATATTGATTTGTCCAAGCAACTAACGACAGCAAAACTGTAGCTGTCACCGTCAGTTTCCACGAGATAGAAAGTAGCAAACCCACAAAAACCAAAACCGTGATTGAGGTAGTAAACATTCCGATGGCCGTACCAACTGCACTAGCAGTCCGACCAATCTCTCCGCCCAATCTATTAATTAAATCCCCGACTTTAGTTTTAGAGTAAAAATCTAAATCTACTTCTAACAACAAACGCAAACCTGCTTCTCGCAAATCAAAAGTCAGAGATCGCGTCAGAGAAGTAGCTACTAAAGTATTGATATAACTCGCAACATTTTTTAAAAAAATTGCCAGCACAATCGCCCCGGTCATCAACA
Organism: Microcoleus sp. POL10_C6; assembly: GCF_036701585.1. NCBI lineage: Bacteria > Bacillati > Cyanobacteriota > Cyanophyceae > Oscillatoriales > Microcoleaceae > Microcoleus > Microcoleus sp. POL10_C6. The sequence goes on from NZ_JAUBRB010000061.1 coordinate 36,592, forward strand.
TTAAACGCTGATTTCCGGGCATTCCCTCAAAGGGATACATCAAAGTTTTAATTAGAGGTGGAGCACCACGCAGCTCGATAGTTTCCTCTAAAAAACTTAAAAGCACTGGTACAATCAGAGTAGTGCTGATACCGTTGAATAAAGCGCCAGAAAAGCCCAGCATCACAGTTAAGAAAATCCTGCCGGGATATCGTCTGGCAAATTTTAGGAGTAGCTTATTGGCAGACATGAAGCATTCCCAGCTAAACAGTACGGCATCTCAAAATATTCTTTAATAACAGCCAGCTTTTCTTCCTCCATTGAGTAGTTTTAAAATAACATTTACATACCTGCGATTATCTCTGAAAGTATCGGTTTCATTGCTTGAATACTATATTTTTTCACACATCTTTCCCGAGCTTTCATTCCTTGTAAATTAGCCGCTGTCAAATTTTGAAATATCCATTGAATTTTTTGTGAAATTTGAGCGGGAGAACTCGGATCGACTAAATAACCCGTTCCCCCTAAAATTGCTGGAATATCCCCCACTCGCGTAGACAAAACAGGCTTAGCCATTGCCATACCATCTGTCAGCTTGAGCGGAAACTGAGCCACGGCTGCGAGAGTTTCTCGCTGAGGAACAACGACAACATGAGCCGCCGCTACAACGGACGGCATCGTCTCCACTGGAAACCTTGGCAGTTTAATAATCCAACGCCCCCATTGTTTCACAAGTTTATCATCATAATCATCATAAGGACTGCCGCCGACGATCGCTAATTTTAAATCGGGATCATTTAACAGTTCGAGGGCCATCAAAACATCCTCCACGCCTTTATGAGGTCGCGGTGCCCCCGGAAACATCAGAACTCTATACCCGGACAAGCCGTAACGCTGTCTGCTCAATTCAGGATTGTATTTAGCAGGGTCGAACATTGCAGTATCCTTACCATTAGGCAAATATACACCACCAAAACGCTCTTTTAAAAACTCAGTATCAATGGTGACTGCATCAGCACGGTGAATTAGACTTTCCATCCACTTGAGATAGAGCGGATTATCTGGTTCTCTCAATTGACCGTTGTGTTTAAAAATATCTCGATAAAGTTGTTTAAAAGAGGGACGGTATTTCCATTCATCTCCGCCGTACCAGCTCAGTTCCCAGTCGTCTATATCTAAAATTATAAAGTGGCGATTCGCCAGTTTTTTTAGCAGTGATAACCCAAAGCTTGTAGGTTTAGGTTTGACTGCATAAATAATATCCCCATCTATTTTTTTCCAAAGTTTTTGAGCATCCATCAAAAACCCCGGATAATTTTTACCCGGTATCGCACATACCGGGATGTCTCTGGGAGGAGTAGCGTACAATTCCTTGCCAAACTGAAATCCAACAACTTCTACATCACATTTAAGCTCTATCAAGACTTGAGCTAATAAAAAAGCACGAATTGCACCTCCTCCTGACAAATCGCTCACTACTAATGAAACTTTCACTGAGTATTTTGTTTAAAACATTTTTTTAATTTTCCTGCTTAACCGAGCTTTTGTCAAGGCGATGCGGACTCACGCACTCCCGACCAAAGCAACCGGGTTTTTAACCAGGGCAAAGGGCAGCAACGCGTCTTTTGGTAAAAACAAACCAGTGATGCACCCAAGACTGTTATTCCAGCCAGCAATAATTCTTCTAGGTAAATTTTCGGGTATGTTGAGGCTAATTTTTTTTTATTTTGGGCTGAATTTTGTTGTTTTTGATGCAGTTTGCCAACAAACTTTAATTATTTTAAACGCCAGGGATTGTTAAGTTGATTTGGTAAAAATATTGTAGCCGTGCGATCGACTATTCTAGTAAAGAGCGATCGCGTCACG
>NZ_JAUBRB010000062.1:0-36444 GCF_036701585.1 Microcoleus sp. POL10_C6
ACTACCATCTCGAAATATTTCTTAAAGTTGATAAACAATTCCTGAGTTTTACGGCTTTTCGTAAAAGCGATAAATCCCCCATTGTATTGAATCCTATTTTCATTTAGCGGCAACCCGACAGACTGCAAAGTTGACAGAATATCCTGCTTAACTCTTAATAAATTTGCCGCTTTAGCAATCGCAGGCGGCCCGTCTTCTGTTATCAGCAAATCTACTTCATCAAGATAGTCAAAAACTTCATATATTGGCGATAGCAAACAAATATCGCAGTCCAGATAAATAGTTTTCTCAAAAGGAGATTGTTGATACAAAGCCAGCTTAGCTTGTGGCGATGCTAAAACAGGATTTTCGTGTTTCGGTGCGGCCTGCAATCTCACATTTCCCAACACCAAAAGTAAGGGATATAAAAATCGAGGGACTCTATCTATTAAAATAATAATTGGTTCGCGGTGAAACTTCCTGACTGAAGCTAGAAAATGTATGCAGTATTGAAATGATTACAATCCAATTAAAATGGTGATAAATCCTCTATCCATATCTTTTCTCTAACGATAGTAAAAATCGAAATTTAATAAGGCAATTAACTGTGTTTTTAATAACCGATAGAGATATTGCCAATGCTCAAACTGCAATTTATCCCAAACCTTATCCCAAAAGGTTCTTACTTGATTTTTTTGCCAGTCCCAATGAGCCAAAGAATGCTCCCTAATTTGAGCGAGTTCCTGCCACCCGTCATTACGAATATTCCACCCAACTTTAGCAGTTGCTAACCCAATGGGATTACCGTCTTTTGTTTTGACTTTTTGCACTTCAAAAAATCTTCCAATCTTTCCCCATTCTTGAATAAACTGAATTTCTTTCCCATTGTCTCTCGCAATTACGAACAAATTTTCTGGAACAAAACTTACATTTTTCAATGGAATTTCTAGCTTTTTTGCTAATTTGTGAATTGCCTCTTTTCTTCCCGGCAAGGATTGATTTGGTGGATGTTCTAGAATGGGAATAAACCCTTTACAAGTAATTCCTGGCATCCATTCTCTCTCCGGCACTTTTCCTATGATTCTTGTATCTGCATCCACAAAAATTGTCACTCGGCATAATTCTAAGGCTTTTTTTAGTGCAAATCGTTTATCATTATAACAATAATCTACACCTTCGCGACTTTTTTTAAAGGCGAAAACATTCGTCAAATCCTGAAAGTCATTTGGGTTGTCAGTACAAACAACTAGCATCGTCCCTAGAGAATGAGTTTCTAAGTCTGCTGCTAGTTGTTTGGCTAATTCGCGATACTTTTTCCCAAAAGCTAAGGTGCAAAAACAAAAATCTTTGTGACTGTTTAACATTATTTAAGACTCTATTTTTGCACTTGTTTTATTTGAGTTAATGCTAACTGTGACGCTTTTGATGCCACTGCCAAGCATGGGATATAATATTCTTGATGTCTGGATATTCTGGAGACCAGCCCAAGGTTTCGATCGCCTTTTTGCTGCTGCCAACCAAAGCAGGCGGGTCGCCCGGACGCCGATCGCACTCAACAGCCTTAATCTCTTTTCCCGTCACTTGGCGAGCCGTTTCTATCACCTCTTTCACCGAAAACCCGCCGCCGTTGCCCAAATTAAAGAAATCAGATTTGCCACCATTTAACAAATATTCTAATCCCAAAATGTGAGCCGATGCCAAATCGTTAACGTGAATGTAATCCCGAATGCAAGTACCGTCAGGAGTCTCGTAATCCGTGCCAAAAATCGAGATTGAATCTCGTTTACCCAAAGCTGCGAACAACACCAGTGGGATCAGGTGAGTTTCTGGATTGTGATCCTCTCCTAACAACCCGTTCGGATCGGCCCCAGCCGCGTTAAAATAGCGAAAACAAACAGACTTGAAATCATACGCAGCGTCAAAATCCGACAAAATCCGTTCTACCATTAACTTAGTAGCACCGTAGGGATTGATCGGATTTTGTGGGTGGTCTTCTGTGAGCGGAATTTTGTGCGGTACACCGTAAGTCGCGCAAGTAGAAGAAAACACAAATTTCTTCACCCCAGCAGCGATCATTGCTTCCAAAAGGGTAATAGTGCCGATGACATTGTTACGATAATATTTAGCGGGATCGGTAACAGATTCGCCCACGTAAGCGTAAGCAGAAAAGTGCATTACAGCATCAATCTTGTGCGTAGCAAACAAGTTGTCTAGAAGAGTGCGATCGTTCGTGTCGCCAACTACTAACTCCACCTGCAAAGCCCGATCTACTATATCTCTGTGACCGTAAACTAAATTATCCAAAATCACCACACCGTAACCGGCGTTTTTCAGCGCTAATACAGCGTGAGAGCCAATATATCCAGCTCCACCCGTCACCAAAATAGTTTGTTTGTCTGCACTCATTTTCTTCTGCCTGTTTTTGTAGCTGGGATTGCCAAGAGCCTTGTTAATTTGAGACTTCCACATCTGAGGCTTTCACACTCCGCGTAAGCCGGAGAATTAAAGCGAAATATATAGGCTTTGCTGTACCCGACGGGACGATCGCACTCCTAAAAAACGCTTTTTAAACTCCAGACCGATGCTGAGGGAGCAAGTCTTTCTGTTCAATCGATAAACTTGAGGCGACCAATTTGGATATAATCAAATATCCGATTAATCTGATGTCGATCCTCTTCTGAAATTTTATCATCTGATAGGATAGCCGAAGTCAAAACTAAGTGTTCCCTGCGACTGATCTTGCCAGAGGCTACAATCCGATCGACTTTTTGAGAAATTGTTAAGTTCGATTTGTTGTGAGATGTTCGCATGTATTCGATCGCTTGTATGCTAAAATAATTAAAGCCGATTGCACTTATTGACCCAAAAATGGTGCGTACCCGACCTTAAATCACTTTGCTCAACAGCAGAAATAACGTATCAGAGTTTTACTTCCCAAGATAGATACGCGGACTTAATAAATCTGCAGTCAGCCTTCGGATAGGGTTCAGAACTAATTTAATTATATAATATTTTTCCTAGAGAGGCACTTTTCTATGCAGGTTTATCGGCTTCCGGTACTGTCCGACAATTACATTTTCTTGCTGCACGACCCCGATCGCCACACAGCAGCCGTCGTCGATCCAGCACGATCGCAGCCAGTATTAGAGCAACTCCAAGCACTCGGAGCCGAATTAACCGCAATTTTCAATACCCACCACCACCGCGACCACATAGGCGGCAATCAGGAACTGATCGATCGCTTTCCCCATATTAAAGTTTACGGTGGCGCAGAAGACCGAGGCAGAATACCCGGACAGCAAGTGTTTTTACAAGCGGGCGATCGAGTTTCTTTCGCCAACAGAACCGCCGAAGTCTTCTTCCTACCCGGCCACACAAAAGCTCACATCGCCTACTATTTCCCCCCCAGCAATCCCAGCGAAACCGGCGAGTTGTTTTGCGGCGACACGTTATTTGCTGGAGGCTGCGGCCGGCTCAAAGAAGGCACTCCCGCCCAAATGTTAGGCTCTCTGGGGCAACTGCGAAATTTGCCCGATCGTACGAGAGTCTGGTGCGCCCACGAATACACGCTGAACAACCTGCAATTTGCCTTGAGTGTGGATGGCGACAATCCCGATTTACAGCAGCGCTTCGCCGAAGTTAAGGAAGCGCGCAGTCGATCGCAACCTACAATACCATCATCGATCGGCCTCGAAAAAAGGACAAACCCATTTTTGCGCTGGGATTTTCCCAACATCCAATCAGCCGCCAACACCTCCGATCCAGTGCAAACCTTCGCTCGATTGCGCGGCATGAAAGACCAATTTTGACCGAAAGCATCCAGGATACAAGCCCCCGGATTCATCCGTGGGGTCAATGCTTCAATTCTTTAATCTAAAATCTAAAATCTAAAATCGATTGACCTTAACGTTTTTGTTTTTTCAGGTAGCTCTTAAACTTGAGTATCGGTTCGCTCAACCACCTGTCAAGTCTTGTGTATTTTACGTGAAAGCTCGATAGCCCCTTCAACTTATTTGGAATTTTTTCCAGTTCGTCCTTAAACGGTGTCTGAGCCAACATATCAAGCCATAATTGATTGGGGGCGGAGCTTTCCCACGGTTTCGGTCTTGACATAAAGTGCATCACTTTACTTGACATATCATCAGTCTTGTGGTTGTTCCATATTTGGTCTAGTTGCTTCCACCTTCCCACTAAAACTGAATTTAATGCACCTTGATCGCGATCGCCCCAAACGTGGGTTCTAGCATTTTGGAGCAACTTTTCCGACAGTTGCTCTTCCTCCCAAAGCTTCATGTTGTAAACTAAAACACCACTATTGAAATAAGGGTTTTGAGCTTGATAATTGTTGGGATTTCCCCAGGTGTTGGCTGCGGCTGCTATCGGCAGAGTTTCAAAATCTAGGTTCCACAGCGGCTTTAAGCTGCCCATAACGATCGTATCGCTGTCGAGCCAAATCAGCCTTTCTGTTTCTTTAGTATATTTTCGCGGCTCCAATTTAACGTAAGGCAGTTTAGAACCTGATACCGAAAGAAGTTGGTCGTAATTAGATTGCAATTCTTGCCATTCAATCTGGTATTTGCAGCAATTCTGTAACTGTTCCTTTTGCGGTGAATATATCCTGGTAGATACAACGGTAATTTTGACCTGCTCCTCCCCAGATTCGCTAACATTTAGATCTAGAGACTTGAGAAGTGCTGCTAACCCCAGAATATAGGTGCGATCGGCGGCTGTGAATATGTGCATAGGATTAAGTTTGTGAGATGAACGGCAAACGTGACACAAACGTTGGGACTGGAGGAAGCAGGCGACCCTGTATTGAGGTAAATGCGATCGCCCGTTTACCGTTGAGACGAACATTATCTTGCCTAAATTTCCGGTTAGATTTACACCAAGAAACGGGGTTTCTAAGTAGGTAGGCGCAAATAAAGTTTACTATGTAACAGAATGTAAGGCGGGCACAACAAGAGCAATTGCTTCGTTTCACTCGCAGCGAGAGAGGGGTGACGTATTTTCAAGCTTCATCTACTTATTTATCTGTGTGCAAGTGCCATCTGTTCGCACCCGAAAACGAGTAACAGCCATGGGTAATATGCAGCAACCCGAAAAATAATGAGAGGGACTGACCTCGCATTTGAAACAGCCAGAAAATTCCCCGTCGCCTGTGCTGAATCCCGCAACTGGTTCAGACGTGGGACTCTACGATAAAATAAATTGTCTAGATATCGATATTACCGCAGAACGATCGACATCCATCTTAGGTTTGAAGTGTCACCCTGCTCAAGTCAAAAGTTCCTCTGGTTATTTCCCTATTATTGAGCGCGATTTGCTTTGCCCAAAGTAAAATGAGCGTTGTTAGAAACCGATGCAAAACCCACGCAATACTGAACCCCAAGCAAAAATCGACCCCTTTGTTTCAACGGATTCTAACAAAGCGTTCTACCCAGTCGCGCCTTTGCCAACTGATGTCGGGATGGTTCTGCAATTGGCAGATGGTAGCATTCAGGGGTGCAATTCTCACGCCCAAGAGCTGTTGGGGATGACAGCAGAACAGATGCTGTTATGCACTTCAATCAACAGTCGCTGGCAGACTCTGCGTGAAGATGGCTCGGATTTTCCTGGTGAAACACATCCGGCGATGGTGGCGCTACAAACCGGGCAACCATGCTCAAATGTCATCATGGGCTTTTATCGGCCACAGGGAGAATTGATTTGGTTGACGCTCAATTCTCAACCTTTATTTCAGGGAGATCGATCGACTCCCTACGCGGTAGTTACAACCTTCACGGAGATCGCTCAACCTCAGCCCGAACCAGTCTGTAACGCGCCCGCGCCCCAAATCTCAGACACCCTCGAAAGTATTTCAAATGGGTTCTTTGCTTTGGATCGAGACTGGCGATTTACCTACCTCAATTTGCAAGCGGCGCGGTGGCTGAATCGACTCCCGCAAGAGGTGATTGGCAACAGCATTTGGGAAGAGTTTCCAGAATCTGTGGGCAGTTTGTTTGAACAGGAATATCGCCACGCCGCCACCTTCCAAGTTACGGTTAGTTTTGAATCTTTTTATCCGCCACTCAATGCTTGGTATGCGGTACGAGCCTATCCGATACCATCGGGGCTTGCCGTTTATTTTCAAGATGTGACTCAGCAGAAGGCGGATCGGGCTGTTTTTATTCAACAAGCGCAAACGGCACACCAACAACTAGCAGAAATCGAGGCGATTTATGCTAGTGCGCCGATCGGACTTTGCTTCCTCGATACTGAGTTGCGCTTTGTCCGCATCAACGATTGGCTAGCAGAAATTAACGGAGTTCCAGCCGCCGCCCACATCGGCAAAACATTGCGCGAAATCTTGCCAGAAATGGCAGATGATTTAGAGCCACTTTACCGAAAAGTTATTGAAACTAAAGTTCCACTCAAACAGCTCGAAATTCGCAGGACGAACTCAGCACAGCCGGGAGTCGAACAGGATTGGCTATTGAGTCTCTATCCCCTGAAAGCCGAGGACGATCGCGTCCTGGGAGTGAATGTGACGGTGCATGAAATTACCGATCGCAAAGCTACCAAAAAAGAAATTGAACGGCTCAACCAAGAATTAGAGCGACGAGTCAATGAACTCGAATCGATACTTGATGCTGTACCCGTCGGTATTACGATCGCAGACGACCCACAGTGTAAAGTAATTCGCGCTAACCGATTTGCCCAGTCGATGTTGATAGTGCCACCCGATACCAATGTTTCTGGAACCGGAGAGCAAGCCGCAGCCCTTCCGTTTAGACGATTCCGCAACGGAGAAGAAATTCCGGGAGAACAACTGCCCATGCAACTAGCCGTGGCTTCGGGCGTCGAAGTGCGAGATGTGGAAATTCAAATGGTGCGCGAGGACGGGGTGGCCTTTGATTGGTTGGTGAATGCGGTGCCGTTATTTGACGAGCAGGGTGCCGTTCGTGGCTGTGTGGCAGCCTTTATGGATATTAGCGATCGCAAACAAGCTCTTGCTGCTTTGCGCCACTCTGAGGAACGCTATCGCACTTTGTTTGAGTGCCTAGACGAAGGCTTTTGCATCATCGAAATGCTGTTTGACAAAAACGAAAAGCCGATCGATTACCGCTTTTTGGAAGTCAATCCGGCTTTCTTGAAACAAACCGGACTTGAACAAGCTGCGGGTAAAACGGCGCGCCAGCTCGTTCCAGATATCGAAGATTATTGGTTTGAGATGTACGGCAAAGTCGCCCTGACGGGGGAACCCTTGCGCTTCGAGCACGGCTCGGAAGTCATGAACCGCTGGTTCGACGTTTTGGCGTTCCGCACTCCTGAGCCGCAGAGCCGACAAGTCGCCATACTTTTCCAAGAAATCACTGATCGCAAACAATCCGAAAATCTCCTGCGGCAACAGGAAGAGCAACTGCGGCTGTTCGTCAAACATTCGCCTGCGGGGGTGGCGATGTTTGACCGCCAGATGCGGTATATGCTGGTGAGCGACCGCTGGCTGTCAAGTTACGGGCTCGGCACTCAAAACATTGTGGGCCGATCGCACTACGACATCTTTCCCAATTTGCCCGATCATTGGAGACAAGTCCACCAGCGCTGTCTGGCGGGAGCAGTTGAAATCTGCCAAGAAGATCGGTTTCCCCGCCCTGATGGCTTAATCGACTGGGTGCGCTGGGAAATTCACCCTTGGCGAACCAACACCAATGAGATTGGCGGTATCATGATTTTTTCCGAAATCATCACCGAGCGCAAAAACGCTGAACTCGCGGTGCAAGTGGCCTCCCAGCAAGTCAGCAATATTCTAGAAAGTATTACCGATGCCTTTATGGCGATCGATGCACAATGGCGCTATACCTACGTTAATGCCACAGCAGAAAAACTGCTTTCTCGATCGAGAAACGACTTACTAGGTCGATCAATCTGGGAGGTATTCCCTGCCGAGAAAGAATCCAATTCAAGGGCATATCAAGAATTTCATCGAGTTGTTTCCGAACAAGTTTCTGTCAAGTTTGAAGAGTTCTCGCCTTCGCTCCAGATCTATATAGAAGTGAGCGCCTATCCTGCGGCCGAAGGACTTACCGTTTATTGGAGCGATATTAGCGATCGCAAACGCACTGAAGAAGAACTGCGCCAAAAGAATGCGATTTTGAACGTAATTAACGAGTCAGCGCCCACGCCAATTTTTGTCAAAAATCGAGAAGGACAGATTATTTATGCAAATCCAGCCACGCTGGAAATAATGGGCAAATCTGCTTCTGAAGTAATTGGTGGTCGCGATATCGATTTATACCCAGTCACAGAACTTGCAGTCACAGTCACGGAAAACGATCGGCGCATTATGGAGTCTGGACAAACAGAAGTCCTCGAAGAATCTCACGATGGCATTCGGACATTTCTGGTAATGAAAGCTCCATACCGCAATCAAGCGGGAGAAGTCATCGGCCTGATTGGCATCTCCAGCGAAATCACAAATCGCAAACGAGCAGAAGTCGCCATGCAAGAACAAACTAAGTTACTGCAAGTCATCATTGACAGCATTGGCGATGGTTTAATTTTGGCAAACCAACAAGGGGAGTTTGTGTTGTTTAACCAAGCCGCCGTAGGAATATTCGGTCAGCTATCGAATGAAAAATCTTGTGAGGAATGGTCGAGCACCTACGGACTATTTTTGACCGATAAAAAAACCCTCTTTCCCGCCGCTGAACTACCTCTAGCCAGAGCAATCAAAGGTGAATATGTCAATGATGTAGAGGTATTTGTCCGTCGCGAAGATACCGAAGGTCGCTGGATCAGTATCAGCGGTTATCCGGTAGTTGATACTAGCAACGAAATCAAAGGTGGAGTGATTGTCTGTCGGGATATCACAGAACGCAAACAAGCCGAAGCAGCGCTGCAAGAAAGCGAAGAACGATTCCGCACTATGGCTAACAACGCTCCTTTTATGGTATGGGTAACAAACTCCACAGGCTATTGCACTTTCTTGAGTGAAACCTGGTATGACTTCACAGGTCAAACTGAGGAAACAGGTTTGGGATTGGGTTGGGTAAACGCGGCCTATCCAGAAGACCGAGAACAGGTCAAGAACGCTTTTTTGAGCGCCAACGAACGCCAAGAACCGTACCGCGTAGAATTTCGCCTCCAGCGCAAGGATGGCGGATATTCTTGGGTGATCGATGCGGCTGCTCCCAGATTTTCCGAAAGGGGACAATTTGAGGGTTATATCGGCTCTGTAATCGACATTACAGAGCGCAAACAAGTGGAAACCGAGCGCGATATAGTTCTCCAATTAGAACAAACTGCCCGCACGGAAGCCGAGCGAGCTAACCGCATTAAAGACGAGTTTCTGGCCGTGCTTTCTCACGAGTTGCGATCGCCCCTGAATCCGATTTTAGGCTGGTCGCAACTGCTCGTCGGCGGCAAGCTGAACGCGAGTCAAAGTGCCAAGGCTTTTGAGACAATTGAGCGCAACGCCAGACTGCAATCTCAATTAATCGAAGACTTGCTTGACGTGTCTCGGATTCTGCAAGGAAAACTCAGATTGAATGTTGCTCCGATGAATCTGGCAACCATTATTCCATCTGCTGTGGAAACCGTGCAATTAGCAGCCGAAGCTAAAAAAATTCAAATTCAAACAATTTTAAATTCCGATGTCGAGCAAGTTCTGGGCGATACAAGTCGCTTGCAACAAATTGTGTGGAATTTGTTATCAAATGCTGTGAAATTTACGCCCGAAGGCGGTCGAGTAGAAGTTCGATTAGAGCAAGTCGAACACCAAGCTCAAATTCAAGTCATAGATACTGGTAAAGGCATTCTTCCCGATTTCTTGCCTTATGTTTTTGACCATTTCAGACAAGAAGACGGCGCAACAACTCGCAAATTTGGCGGCTTGGGATTGGGATTGGCGATCGTCCGCCAACTGATCGAACTGCACGGCGGAACGGTGTTTGCAGAAAGCGCCGGAGAAGGTCAAGGAGCGACGTTTACGGTGAGATTACCGCTATTAAATGATGATTCTAGAAGGCAGGAGGAGGAAGAACGTCATGGGGCTGCTTGTCCCGATCTCTCATCCTTGCCGCTAGCTGGATTGAGAATTTTGGTGGTAGATGATGAACTCGACTCGCGAGATTTTGTCGCTTTTGTGCTTGAGGAAGCGGGTGCAGAGGTGATTTCCGTGTCATCTGCTGCTGAGGCGCTAGAGTTGATCGAACAAACTGCACCGGATTTGCTTGTTAGCGACATTGGAATGCCCCAGATGGACGGGTATATGTTGATAAATCGCATCCGCACTCAGCTTGCGCCTGAGTATCGGCAGTTGTTGGCGATCGCCTTAACCGCCTATGCTGGAGAAGGGAACGAGCGTCAAGTTTTACAAGCCGGATTTGATCAACACTTAGCCAAGCCGATCAATTCGACCCAGTTAGTTACTACTGTAGCGCGATCGATCGTCGCCCAGCGCCTTGAAAATAAACCCTGAGTTCTCGATAACACATTGTACTGTAGTTGATTTTGCTCATTACAGCACCCCTGTTTTGCGTAATTTCCAACTGAATTTGCCCGTTAAAAATATTATCCCTGTTTCTTCCCTCGAACCTCGAATCTCAACATCCATCCGTTAAATCCGTTACATCCGTTACATCCGCTACCAAATCCGTTGCCGAACTTCCTTGCGATCGCCCCTCAAACTTCGCTATTATAAAAAGTTGCAGTTAAAACCCCACAACCCACGATCATGGCCAAGCGCGTCCAATTAGTTTTAAATAAAGATGTCAGCAAACTCGGCAAAGCTGGCGACGTAGTAGAAGTAGCCCCAGGCTATGCCCGCAACTACCTAGTACCCCAAGGAATGGGATTTAGAGCCACTCCCGGCATTCTCAAGCAAGCAGAGCGGCGCCGTGAAGAAGAAAGACTGCGCCAGCTAGAGCTCAAGCAGCAAGCTGAAGTCCGCAAAACCGCCCTCCAATCGGCTGGGCCTTTCATCATCTCCAAGCAAGTTGGCGAAGCAGACGCGATTTTTGGTACTGTTACCAACCAAGAAGTAGCAGAACTGATTTTCAACTCTACCAGTCAAGAAGTCGATCGGCGCGGCATCACTCTGCCCGAAATTCGCCAAACTGGTACATACAAAGCTGAAATCAAACTACACGCAGAAGTTACCGCCGAAGTTGATATTCAAGTTGTTCCGATGTAATTAAGAGTCATCAGTCATCAGTTATTAGTTGTTAGCCATTAGTCATCAGTCATTAGTTGTTAGTCATTAGTCATTAGCTAAGAACTGAGTACCGCTAACTAAGGACTGAGGACTGCTAACTAAGGATTCAAAACTGACGACTAATCACTGACAACTAATAACTAATGACTGCGGACTAATGACTGAGGACTATTGACTAATGAGCGATTTGATGCCGACAAATATAGAGGCAGAAGAAGCAATTTTGGGCGGGATTTTAATTGACCCCGAAGCTATTTCCCGAATTGCCGAACTGCTGCGACCGGAGTTTTTTGCCATCACCGCTCATCAAGTCATTTATCGATCGGCATTAGGCCTATTTTTACAGGGTCAACCTACGGATTTAATGACGGTAACAACTTCCCTAACCGACCGCAACCAGTTAGAGCAAGTAGGAGGACTAACTAAATTAGCACAATTAGTCGATCGCACAGTTTCCGCAGTCAACATCGACCAATATGCAGTTTTAGTTGAAGACAAATATCAGCGCCGCAAATTAATCGAAGCTGGCAACAACATAGTACAATTAGGTTACGAGACGGCAACACCACTAGAAACAGTCTTAGACCGCGCCGAACAAGAAATTTTCAGCATAACTCAAGAACGCCCACAACAGGATTTAGTGTCGATCGGCGAAACGCTAAACCAAACATTTCAAGACCTAGAAAATCGCAATGAAGGCCTGACACTTCCCGGTATTCCCTGCGGTTTCTATGACTTAGATGCTATGACAGGAGGCTTTCAGCGATCGGATTTAATCATCGTTGCAGCTAGGCCGGCGATGGGCAAAACAGCCTTTTGTACCAACATCGCCCACCACATCGCCGCCGGACAGCAAAAATTGCCGGTTGCCGTTTTCAGCTTAGAAATGTCGAAAGAACAGCTAGTGCAGCGTATCCTGTCCAGTGAAGCCAAAATAGAAAGTAACAGGTTGCGATCGGGTAGAATCAGTCAAAACGAATGGGAACCAATCAGTACAGCCATTGGCAACTTATCAGAACTACCACTATTTATTGACGATACTCCCAATATTACCGTCACAGAAATACGATCGAAAGTCCGCCGCCTCCAAGCAGAACAAGGCGGAACCCTAGGATTAGTCTTGCTAGATTACCTGCAATTAATGGAAGGTACCAGCGACAACCGCGTGCAAGAACTATCTCGAATTACCAGAAGTCTTAAAGGTTTAGCCCGCGAACTCAACGTGCCGATTATTGCCTTATCTCAGTTGAGTCGGGGTGTGGAAGCGAGGACAAACAAGCGGCCGATGATGTCTGATTTGAGAGAAAGTGGATGTCTCGGTGGCGATAGTTTAGTTACGCTGGCGGATAGTGGATTAGAAGTCCCGATTCGTGATTTAGTCGGCAAATCTGGCTTTGCTGTTTGGGGATTAAATTCAGATACCCTGAAACAGGAAAAAGCGATGGTGACTAATGCTTTTTGTACTGGAGTCAAGCCAGTCTGGGAGATGACGACTTGCTTGGGAAATTCGATTACAGCAACAGGCAATCATAAGTTCTTTACATCAGATGGTTGGAAGCGTTTAGATGAATTAAAAATAGGCGATCGAATTGCTACACCTCGCTCAATTCCTTGTACTGAAGTGCAGACGATGGGTAATGCTGAATTGGCTTTACTAGGACATTTAATTGGTGATGGTTGTACTTTACCCCGACATACCATTCAGTACAGGACGCGAGAATTAGATTTAGCTGAATTAGTTGCACATTTGGCTAGAGAAGTATTTGGTGATAAAATTAATCCCCGCATAAAACGGGAACGCGATTGGTATCAAGTTTATCTCCCCGCTAGTTATAGTCTCGCTCCCAATATCAAAAATCAGATTACTAAATGGCTCGAACAATTAGAAATATTTGGTTTACGTTCCTATGAAAAATTTATTCCCAGTTTAGTATTTACCCAACCGCAAGAATCGATCGCTCTTTTCCTTCGACACCTATGGGCCACGGATGGTTGTATCCGCACGAGTAAAGACAATTCCCACTATCCCAGTGTTTACTATGGATCTAGTAGCGAAAAACTAGCGCGGGGAGTTCGATCGTTATTATTAAAATTGAATATTAATGCTTCTTTAAAATCAATTTTCCAAGGAAATAAAGGGCGAACTCAATATCAAGTATGGGTAGGTGGGAAGCAAGAGCTAGAAAAATTTGTATATCGGATTGGTGCGGTTGGCAATTATAAACAAGAAAGTTTAGCCGCCGTCAAAATATATCTAGAAAAATCTGGACGGGCTAATACCAACCGAGATTTAATTCCCAACCAACTTTGGCGAACCCAAGTTAATATTGCCACACAACGTTTGGGTTTAACAACTAAACAAATTCAAGCAGGTTTGGGCGTGCGCTATTGTGGCGACAGTTCCTATCAATGTGATATCAATAGAGAACGAGCTTTGCAGTTAGCAACTCTTCTAGAATCAGAAGAAATTGTGAAAATTGCTGTTAGCGATATCTATTGGGATAAAATAAAAAAAATAGATTTCATCGGCGAAGAAATGGTTTACGATCTAACGGTAGAGAAAGTTGAAAACTTTGTTACACAAGGATTGTACGCTCATAATAGTATAGAGCAAGACGCAGATTTAGTAATTATGCTCTACCGCGATGAATACTATAACCCTGATTCGCCCGATCGCGGAATTGCAGAAGTAATTATTACCAAACACAGAAACGGGCCCACAGGAATCATCAAACTATTATTTGACGCCCAATTTACCTGCTTCCGCAATCTCGCATCTCCGAAGCGATCGTAAATCAACCAGAACATACACAGAAACCCGGTTTCTTAAAAAAAACCGGGTTTCTAAACACCGTAAAAGTTATACGTTGAATTAGATTGAGCTACCTAGCCAGCGATTCTCAACAATTCCACATCAAAAATCAGCGTAGCATTAGGAGGAATCACCCCGCCCGCACCGCGAGCACCGTAACCGAGTTCAGGGGGAATAATCAACTTGCGGCGGTCTCCAACTTTCATCGTACCGACACCTTCATCCCAACCCTTAATTACTTGACCCACGCCAATTTGGAACTCAAAAGGAGAATTGCGATCGCGCGAACTGTCAAACTTCGTGCCATCCTCCAAAGTTCCAGTGTAGTGCACCACCACCTTCTGCCCGGTTTTTGGAGTCGCCCCATTACCCTCTTTTAATTCAACATATTTCAGACCGGAATCTGTGGTGACAGTTTTCTCAGTATTATCAGTCATGTCATTGCCAGCGATAGTAGCTGGTACCTCTGGTAAAGTAGCATCAGCTACTAGCAAGCTATTTTCATTCAAAGACTGCGCTGACAACTTCTCAATAGCAGTCTCGGGTAAAAGATTGTTCAATTCGGCTGCAACTGCTTGGGACCCAGAACCGCCCATTTGAGCGACTATCAAAAACAAAAAGCAAACCAGCATTACTCCCAAGCTGACTAGAACTCCTCGCAAAATTAATCCTCCTAATACTTTTAACCGCGATATCTCAGATATCTAAGACATCTAGTACAACAAGAACTACCAAATTTTATCTGAACTTTTCCACCAAAGAACGGCAGGTACCAGATAATTTTCCAGGCCAAAGTATGAAGTCAAAATGTTTGTTATTCTACATAAATGGCTTCTACATAAGTGCCTTTTTTTAGCCTTCTGCCTTCGGGTGACAATCTTATCACAAGATAGCAGCGAACTTCTCGCGGGCGTTAGCGAAGCTTGCAGAAGAGGATCGAACTCAGCGCCAGTTACGGTTTTCTAAATCCCGCATCTGACGTTCCAAACGATCAAGCCTTCCCCGCAACTCATCCATTTCGGACTGTCGGGGGACTCCCATATCTTGCAGCATATTCCGTAGTTGCCGCTGCAACTGCGTCTCCCAATTACCCTGTTCAGACTTGATATGCTCCGTCATGTCATCGACAAAGGTTTTGGCTTGCTCAGGATTGATTTTGCCATCTTTGACCCATTGCTCGCTGACTTCCTGCAATTTCTCTGCCACCAGGGAGGTAGTACCAATGCCCAGCATTACCAGTTGTTTGAGTAAGTTGCTATTGTTATCCATAGATTTTTCCTAATGTTTGCCCTTTCATACCCGATCGGCTCAGGTCGCCTGCTGTCGCTGCGAAACTATCTGTAAACTTAAAGTTACATCAGCGCACACCTACCTTTCTATTTTGGAGCATCCAGCGGCCTGATGGCGAGGCGATCGCGCATTCTCGGCGTTCGGAAAACCCGCTAATGAGCCTACCCACCACATTACCCCATCACCCTGCTGTCTATGCCTGATTGCCCCCGCTGTCACCAACCTGTAGACGCCCAAGCGCTCGCCTGTCCACACTGCAAAATCCCCCTCAAAGCTTTCGGTCATCCGGGTATCCCTCTTTATAGATCAAAACCCGAAGAATTTCTGTGCACTACCTGTATTTATCACGCAGACGACACTTGCAACTACCCGCAGCGTCCCTTTGCAAAAGAATGCACGCTTTATCACAATCAAGCTGAGCCGCTTGTACCACAGACGAGCCGTTACATCAGCGGCGGCTGGATGCAATCAATCAAAAATTGGTGTCAGCGCCATCTGGTTTGGTTAGCATTATTAGGTTTAATTATTATTAGCATTGCTCTGTCGATTTAATCGGATTGTACAAAGCGTAGAATAGAGATATCTCTGTTAATCTGGGTTGCTCTATTATTCTCTAAATTATTCATGAGCTACGTATTCGGCATCGACGGTGGCGGCACTAAAACTATCTGCCTTTTAATGGATGACAACCACCTTGTTTTAGGACGGGGTGAAGCAGGGCCGTCAAATTATCAAACCCTGGGAATTGAGACAGCAAAACAATCCATCCAATTGGCGATCGAACGAGCAGTTCTGTCCGCTAAAATCGAGACGAATAGCAATCTCAACATAGAAGCAATTGGTCTGGGACTAGCAGGAGTCGGGCGTCCCAAAGATCGTGAAATAGTGCAATTTGTAGTGCAGAACTTGCAGTTGACGAATACTTTACCAGTAACCCGATCGTTCCTGCCCAGGAATATCGTAATTTGCAGCGACTGCGCGATCGCACTTGCTGGCGGTACAGGTCATCCAGTGGGTATCGCCGTTATTTCAGGAACCGGTTCCATTGTTTTCGGGCAAAACCGTCAAGGGAAAACTAAACGAGTCGGCGGTTGGGGATATATTTTAGGCGATGAAGGCAGCGGATATAACATCGCCCTTCAGGGTTTGCAAGCTGCTTTGAAGTTCTATGACGGACGCGAAGATTTTACCACGCTTGCGGAAAAACTTCAAACGCATTTAGGCCTCAATAACCTAGAAGAATTAGTAGAAGTTGTTTACGGGCGCGGTTGGGGAGTCAAAGAAATTGCAGCTTTAGCGCCGATTGTCGATCGAGCCGCAGCAGAGGGCGATCGCGTCGCTGACTGCATTATCAATAATGCTGTAGCAGAATTAACCTATTCAACCAAAATAGCCATTTCAGCGCTATTTAACCAAACAGAAGAATTTGAAATTGTGATTGTAGGAGGTGTGTGGGGTGGAGAGGCAAATTGCCGAGGTCGGTTTGAAGCAGCCATAAGTGCGATCGCCCCAAAGGCTAAGGTTATTTCGCCCCGATACGAACCAGCTTTCGGTGCTGGATTGTTAGCTTTAAACGCTCTCAACAATTAATTATTGACTGTTGACTGTTGACTGTTGAATGTTGACTGTTGACTATCTTCCTTATCTTCCCGATCGCCCCTGTCTTGCGGATTTTCTCAATTTTTCCAAATTTTCAACTTCTGGATTATCAACCTTATCTTCCCAACTGGTAGAATTCCAGCCTGCCATAATCAAAACATCAGATGAATGCGAAACAAGAAACAAATTTAGCAGTAGTGCGTTCCTAAGTAAACAAAAACCGAAGCAAGGAGACAATTTATATGATTACTTCTCAAAAATGGCGTTCAGCAACAGCAGCAATCCTCGCACTGGGCATTACCGTTGGAACCAGCGCGCCGCTGGTGGTAGCTACTCCCGCAGAAGCTCAACAACGAATTTCACAATTTGATAGCATCCGAATTCCATCGGGCAGTGTAATTCCAGTTAGCTATGAAAAAGACAAAATAGTTGTCACCCGCGAAGAAACTGCACCTTTAACTTTAACAGTAGCGCAAGACATCCGCACACCTCAAGGCAGAGTATTAATCCCCAGAGGCAGCCAGATAGTCGGGGCACTGCAACCTGTCAGAAGAGGCAATCAAAGTGGTACTCAATTTGTTGCCAGAGAGTTAATTATCAGCCGCCGCCAACGCTATCGGATTGACGGAAATTCAGGAATTATTACCCGAACCGAAAGAGTCCAAAAAGGTGCTGGCACAGGTTCAGTAGCCCAAGGTGCAGCCTTGGGTGCAGCAGCCGCAGCCGCACTCGCAGGCATTACCGGCGACAAAGCGATCGCGACTGAAGAAGTATTGGGAGGCGTTGGGATCGGCGCTTTAGCTGGAGTATTGTTGGGGCGGCGCAGCGTTGACGTGCTCGTGATTCGCCCGGAACAAGATTTGGCAGTGAGATTGCGATCGGACATCGTACTCCGCTAATATTGGAATCTTCGGATTAATTATTTGCAGTAAAACATTGTCGATCGCTAACTTGTGGTCTCCCGATCATTGGCTAGGCATACTGTTAAGGTTGTGCCTAGCCATGTTTGTTGGCGGAATTATTGGATGGGAGCGCCAACTCAGAAACAAACCAGCGGGATTGAGAACTCATATGCTAGTTAGCATGGGTTGTGCACTGTTTGTTTTAATGCCGCTAGCAATGGGGAAAAACGAAAACGGAGGAGATGCTGTAGCGCGGGTAATTCAAGGCATTGCTGCCGGGATTGGGTTTTTGGGAGGCGGAGAAATCCTGCGGCAAAATCACCAGGAAAGAGGTAAAGTTGAAGTTCACGGACTCACATCTGCCGCCGCTATTTGGGTGTCAGCAGCTTTAGGAACTGCTGCCGGATGTGGGTTGTGGCAACTGGCATTAATTGGCGCTTTAATGTCGTTGTTTGTTCTGAGAGTAATTAAAGAGTTAGAGCGTCGGAGTCGTAGGAAATAGTCTTATTGAGTATATAAAATTTGGTAAAATAGCCGTTGCAACGTTTGTAGTGACGACGGAAGTACCAGCGAGTTTTATGAGGGTTAAACTCCTCACTACGAACTAACTTTATTGCGGTCGATGGAGGGGAAATAATATTAGCTGTTTCATACCAAGTGCAGTTAATCATTGATCATAAATTGTTTGCCCTCATCCCAGGCATACCTGTCCCGATGGTGAAAAAGGGGTCTTACACAATTTGAGGATGATTATTGTGGGCATTGGTGTCAACAAACACGTTAAACCGTCATTCCGGCTCTTGTTTCAACAAGAGCCTCAAAGCTCAAGTCCTCGCTATGAGGACTAATGAGTTCTTCAGTCCTCTTTGAGAGGACTTTAGCTATGAGACAGGGAATTCATTCCCTGGCGGACTTCCGGGTGAGCGGGAGGACTAGCGGACTAAAAGCTTAAGTTGACACTAAGGAATGAGAATTAAATAACTTCCACAAGTTTGTGGGATGGGCGTCCCGCCCGTCCAAAAAAGACGGGGGGGACGCCCATCCCACAATAACAATTAAAATTGTAAGTTATTTAATTCGCGATCCTAATATATTTTGGGGTGTTCCCCCTGGTGTGAAAATACACCCCTTCGGGCTACGAGAGCCCATTCCACAAAAAACAATCAAAATCACCCCGCAATTATGCAATGCCTAAAAAGTGGCTCAAACGCTTGAAATCTCTGCTTGGGGCGATCGATAAATATTCTCCCTTTGATAGAGAATTAACAATACATAACTTTTCAAGCAGAATGCTCAACTGTTACGAAGCAAACACTTTGACTACACCTTGACAGGTCTAGTCATCCAAGCCTGACCTTTGACGAGTCAAGTCCTCACTCTCCACTTAAATATTCATTTTAATATTTATTTCAATTTTATTTAATTTGCTCAACACCCATTGAACCAAAATACCAATATTTTTTATTTAATTAGTAGATAAGTCATCCAAATAATTATAGCTTTTCCGCGTTTTTTGAGGATAAAAGTTAATACTTAACTTGCCAGATAATTGTAGGAAAAATTAATTTCTATCCGCAAAATTTGGCATTTTTATTAATTCCAAAGACTCTTGCCTCACCCGACCCGCCATCGCAGCTAACTGCAAGCTCATAAAAGCATTCAAATCTTCCAAATCACACTTGGCTGAGGAAAAAATCTTCTGCATTTCATTTTCCGCTTCCAAACTCAGATATCCAGCGGCAATAGCTTGTTTTACAACTTCACGAACCTGCACGGTAGAAATGTCCCTTACTAAATTTTAACGAATCAAAAGCCAACTAATTACTAACAAGAAGTTTCGGAAGCCGTCTCGCCAAAGATTTCAAACTTTTTTAGCTCGCGAGACTCTTGTTTCACTCCTCCGGACATAGCTGCTAGTTGCAAAGCCATAAAAGCATTTAAGTCTTCCAAGTCATACTGAGTGGTAGTTAACATCCGCCGCAGTTGATTTTCGGCTTCAATGGTTAGATAGCCTAGAGCCAGAGCTTGCTGGGCGAGATCGCGAATTAGTACCATAACACTTCGGGATTTTATTGGTTCAAGCCTAAGTATCAACTGTTTTCACAGAATCAGCAGTGACGGCTATTGCTCGATAGGTGTGACATTGTTACGGGCCACTCGTGACAGCCGGAGTCGCAGAGTGTGACTAAGTATTTGCACTGTTGTGACGGAGATCACGCGGGGGATGCCAGAGGATGAGTCGGAGAGTGGGGAGTCGGAGAGTGTCCGGGTGTCTGGGTGGGGGAGTCGGAGAGTGTCCGAGTGGAGGAGTCGGAGAGGGGGAGCATTTTTCTTTTTCCCTGGGACTAATCACTGATGACTACTGCCTTCTACCTTCAGAAGACGCTCAACGTCTATAATCAGCAAGTTAAATATTTACTGCAAGACCCATATGGAATTAGCTCATAAAGATTTGCTACAACAAATAGCCCGACTATCGGAAACTTATGCTAATTTGGCCGATCGCCTATCCCAAGCAGCAAAACAACTGCAAGACTCTGGCCTTCCTCCCTCTGACAGCTTGCTGCAAGAAGTAGCAGCCTACAGCCGCAACTTTGCCGCAGTCCAAAAACAAGCTCTCGAACTCAACAAATCCGCGATCGCACCGGGGGAAATTGCTTCCCTCAAAGACATTCAAAACTTAGTCGAGACTGCCGCAGCTTCTGAAGGTAAAGCAGAAATTCGCGATGCAGCATTGAAAGTGATCGATCGAGTATTGGCGATCGCCCACCGCGAACAAAGCGACTTCGCGCCCTTACAATCAGTTCATGCCAGAGCCCGCGAACTGCAACGCGCGATTTCCGAATCAACCCCAACTCAACTGCATTCTGACGCAGAATCCTTAGTCAGCGGCAAACACCCAGTTTCAGCAGTGCTCGCCCTGGTGGAACAGCAAGACAAATTAGATGACGAACAGTGGGTCATTCTCGAAGAAACAGTCAGCGCCGCTTTTGGCAAACAAATAGCCGTAGCTATTTCCAGAGGCAAATTAACCATTGCTGAGATGGTAAAAGCAGCACCTGCAAAAGTCGAACCAGCATTTAAAGCAGCGCCAGAACAAAAAATCAGCGCCGAACCTTTGCCAGAAGTGATTGTCATCCCGTCAGGAAATGTGGCACCGAAACAAGTAACAGTTGCGCCACAGATCCAGATTTTGGAATCCCCCGCACCTTCTGCCCCGATGCACGAGGTAATTATTGTTCCCAGCGTGGAAGTACCTAAGTCTCTTCAGACAACCGGTTCCGGGAACATTGTTTTTGGGGCACCCCGGAATATTCAACAAGCTCCTGTAGAGGGCGGTTTGGGAATCAAAGTTTTGGTGCACATTCAGGGAATTGGCGATCGAACTTTCGGTGCTCAAGAATACGCGGGTTCTAAGGGGCGGGGGCTGCGCGTCGAAGGATTTGCGATTAATATCGATCCGCCAATTCCCGGCTTAAATGTCGAGTACATGGCTCACGTCGAAGGTGTTGGCGATACTCCTTGGCTTAGCGAGGGAGAATTGGCGGGTTTTCGGGGTCAAGCGAAACGAATTGAAGGATTTGCGGTGCGGTTGAGCGGGCCGCAAGCTGATAAGTACGACGTATTTTATAGCGCTCACATTCAGAATATCAGCGACACCGACGTGTCCTCCAACGGCGAATATTGCGGCACTCGCGGCAAAGCTTTGAGAATTGAGGGCATCAAAGTTTGGATCGCGCCGTCTGCGAGTTCCCAAGTTGTGGCGCCTGTGGGTTTAAAAGTGTTGGCGCATATTCAAGGAATTGGCGATCGAACTTTTAGCGATCAAGAATATGCGGGTACTAAAGCTCAAGGCCGCCGCGTGGAAGGATTTCAAATTAAAATAGAGCCTCCCGTTGCCGGTTTAAATTTGCAGTACATGGCTCACGTTGAAGGAGTGGGCGACACTGCTTGGATCTCGGAAGGAGAGTTAGCTGGATTCCGGGGCAAAGCCAAGCGCATTGAGGGATTTGCCGCCCGCCTGACAGGGCCGCAAGCTGATAAATACGACGTATTTTATACGGCTCACATCCAGAATGTGGGCGATACTCCTGTTACTGCTAACGGTCAATATTGCGGCACTCGTGGCAAAGGTTTGAGGGTTGAGGGGATGACTGTTTGGGTTGAGCCGAAAGCGTAAAAATTGAGAATGAATGGAAAATTTGCCGTTGCATTTTCCCTTCATTTAACACCGGATTTTTTCACCAAAATATGCCATGACAGTCAGGGGTATGAGGTGAAAAAATCCGGTTTATCGCCACCCAACGACAGGAATTATAGCGCACGCTAATCTCAGAAACCCGGTTTCTGAGTGTATTTTTCGTACTCAACCGAAATTTGTCGCAGAAACCCGGTTTCTCGTCACCTGCAAAGTCTTGGCGCACGCTAATCTCACTACTATTGGTTAAATTGGTTGAAAATAATGCTTGAACCATAGGTAAAAGCTTCAAAAACAATAGTTAAGTTTAATCAAATTTTGTATATTAAACGGGTCGGCGTTGCTTAATCAGGGTATGAAAAAAATCAGTTAAAAATCCCGAAGCTTTGTGGATAGTGGTTTCTATGACTTGCATATTTAGCCCTTCATACCGTAAATCCGCAAGGCCAGTTTTTGTTGGGTAGAGTTTCGATTCGCAATGTACTCGACAAAACTGGACAACCCGACCAATAATCCGTCACTCAACTCGATAACTTATTTCTCTTGCAACACCGTACCGTTCGAGGAGAATTGTAGCCGCGATTAATATCATTTACAGTAATTAATAGCGAAACAAAACCTATAATGCTCAGCTAGAAAAAATTATGCCATACAGTCAATTTACTACGATCGCCAAAGCGAAACAAGCTTTCGGTCTGACAGTCCAAGAGGGATCTCGCTTTATACCTCCGCTAAACCCGATCGCACCCTCAGACATTCTCAGCGGTACTCTCAAAGATAGCCTCCCCATCGTCGCTACATCGGGAAGTGAAAAAGCGCGATCGGAAGGAATCATCTATCCCGTACTGCTGGAAGTGAGGCGGATTCTCGATCGCCAAATTAGCCTTTTTTCCGGCGAAGATTTCACCATCGACGAAGCTGTCGGACTGAATGGAGTGTTTGATTTTCTGCTGACGCGATCGTCCGAAGTGCTAGAAATTGAAGCCCCCGCCGTTGTGATTGTCGAAGCTAAAAAGACCGACCTCAAAAGCGGATTGGGTCAGTGTATTGCCGAAATGGTTGCCGCTCAACGCTTTAATCAAGCCAAAGAAAAAAACATCCCCATCATCTATGGGAGCGTGAGTAATGGCATTCAATGGCAATTTATCAAACTCGAAAATCAAACTGTGACGATCGACTTATCCGTCTATCCTCTGCCCCCTGTCGAGCAAATCCTCAGCTTTTTCGTTTGGATGATGCAGAATGATGCCGTTAACTCAGAAACAATTTAACCTTCCAAAGCCGCCAAAAGACACAGCAACAAAGCCTCCGTCCACTCGACTACAGCACCGTAAGTATCGCCCGTGTGGCCGCCCAAACGGTGGTTAAACCAGGCTCCGGCAAAAATTCCGATCGCACTTCCCCCCAAAGCCATCCCCACCGCCAACAGCCACCGATCGCCCTCCAAGACAACTTGCACCACGCTCAAACTAAGCAGCAACAGCACTCCCGGTATAAAATCAAAAGGAGAATAAATTGATTCCTTGTGAAAAGCTCCCTTACCCTCGGCCCGCAGATAGGGATAGCGGGCGATCGCCACCAGTTGGGCCCACCTCCCCCAACCCGCGACACCCATCAAAGCCAGCCACCGATAGTTATTCAAGTCCGAGAGAGCGGCAGTTTTCAGCAGCACGATCGCGATCGCAGCCATCGCCCCAAAGGCCCCTGTAACGCTGTCCCGCATCACTTCCAGCCGACGCACGGGGTCGGGTACAGCCAGCCCGTCCGCCGCGTCCATTGCCCCGTCTAGGTGCAGCCCGCCAGTCACGGCGATGCCCAAAACTACCACCAAGGCAGATCGAGTCAGAGCAGGCATTCCCAACAACTGCAACCCAACATCCCCCAGTCCCAGCATCCCCCCAATCAAAAGCCCGATCGCCGGTGCCAAGCGGGCAATGCCCCGAAACTCCAAAGTCCAAGACACCGGTACCGGCAAACAAGTATAAAAAGCGACTGCGGCTGCGATGGCAGCGCCTTGATTCCGGAAAAAGTCGATCGTAGAGCGAACCCATTTATCATGCACCATAAGATAGAAAATTTTTCATCTGGTATGCAGTTGTCAATCGATTAGCGTGTGCCAGAATTGGACTGTAACACCCTAGTTTTTTGGATCGAGCAATTCCTCCTGTCCGAGCTCTTTTCCCCGGAAAACCTCTGTCGGCAGCGATCCCCAAGCTCCCTATCTAAAAAGACTAAACTCAAGATCCGCGTTTCCATTCCCAAAAATTCTAGCTAACTCCCTGATTTTCAAGACGGGAAAATACTACAACAGAGGCTTTTACTCCATGAGTCACGATCAACTGAATAACAGGGTAGTTGCTCCTTGCATCATCGATACAGGGATCGTCGTCAACAAACGCGATATCAAAAGATTGCTGTTTGATTTAGGACGTGTCCGCTACCTTCACATACAAGATGGCCAGATCTATAGCGAAGGGGAAGGTTATGTGCTCGAAGTCTTCGCCAACCCCCACCGTTCTACCCTGATTGCCAACCATGCGCTTTATTTGAACGTGTATAGTTTTGATTACCTGGAACTGAAACAGTCCCCTGAAGATGGTGCTTATTTTGACCTGATTCAAGATGGACGGCAGTTGCGGTTAATTCCCCTCTCCAATCCATTGCAAGAGCAATTCGCCCGGAATTTAAATGCTGCGGCTTTGGATGCGGTTGTCGATCAGGTACTCTCAGGCAACTGGGATCTGCAATTGGACGAAGATGATTCCCCCTTTTAATGGTCAGTCAGTCGATTTTAGATTTTAGATTTTAGATTTTAGATTTACTCGCAGCGCCGTGAATCTGGGAGGTAGAACTAAGGTCTAAAATTTTTTGCCCTCCACGACGATTGTCGGAAACTTGTCTCCGTTTTTGGGCGGGGTCATGGTTTTTTTTGTCGCGATGTCATCAACAATAGATTAAATAACACGGACGGCCGAGTAGCGGTTAACGAGCATCGGGGACTAATGACTGAGGACAAGGCGAAATTTTCTTTTAAATGTCAGGCTAATTGCAGCCATACCCAAGCGCGTGCAGGGGTTTTTGCTACTCCCCACGGTGTTGTGGAAACGCCTAAATTTATGCCAGTGGGGACGCTAGCTAATGTCAAAACTTTGACACCGGCACATCTTGAGGCGGCGGGTTCTCAAATGGTTTTGGCAAATACTTATCACTTGCACTTGCAGCCGGGGGAAGCGATTGTCGCAGGCGCGGGCGGATTGCACAAATTTATGGCTTGGCCGGGCCCGATGCTGACGGATTCGGGCGGCTTTCAGGTGTTTAGCTTGAGCCAAATGCGGACTATTTCTGAGAATGGGGTGACTTTTCGCTCTCCCCGCGATGGCCGCATGATTAATTTGACGCCGGAACGATCGATCGAAATTCAGAATGAGTTGGGCGCCGATGTGATTATGGCCTTTGACGAGTGTCCCCCTTACCCCGCTACGCGGGAGGAGGTGGAGGCTGCAACAAATCGCACTTACCGCTGGCTGCAACGCTGCATTCAAGCTCACTCGCGCCCGGATCAAGCTTTGTTCGGCATCGTCCAGGGGGGCGTTTTCCCCGATTTGCGATCGCGCGCGGCGAACCAGTTGGTAGATTTGGATTTACCAGGCTACGCCATCGGCGGCGTTAGTGTGGGGGAATCGGGGGATTTGATCGCAGAGATTGTGAAGGTGACTGCGCCTCTGTTGCCTGCAAATAAACCGCGTTATTTGATGGGGATTGGGACTTATCGGGAAATGGCGCTGGCGGTGGCGAGTGGCGTAGATATGTTTGACTGCGTGATTCCGACTCGGCTGGCCCGCCACGGGACGGCTTTTGTTGGTGGGGAACGCTGGAGTTTGAAAAATGCTCGGTTCCGGGAGGATTTTGCTCCGCTGGATGAGTCTTGTCCTTGTTATACCTGCCAAAAATTCAGTCGGGCTTATTTGGCCCATTTGGCGCGGGCTAACGAAGTGCTGGGGTATACTTTGCTGGCGCTTCACAATGTGACAGAGTTGATTCGCTTTACGGGGAGGATGCGGGAGGCGATTTTGGCCGATCGATTTACTGAAGAGTTTGCCTACTGGCTTACACCGACAGTCGATCGATCATGATTGCCGTGGGTAAAGATATGCGACAATTATGAAAATTCTGTTGGATAGGTAGGTTGATTCATGGAAGCTGCATTACTCTTAGCAAAACTGCCCGAAGCTTATTCGATTTTTGAGCCTTTGGTTAATGTTTTGCCGGTCATTCCCGTATTTTTCTTGCTGCTGGCTTTTGTTTGGCAGGCGGCTGTCGGATTTAGATAAGTTTGATTTCATCAAAAGCAGGGGCAATTCACAAATTGCCCCTGCTTTTAGGTATTAAGTTTTATGACTTTGCCCTCTGACTGCTGACTGCTGCCCTCTGACTGTTGCCCTCTGACTCCTGACTCCTGACTCCTGACTTACCCTCAATAATTCATCCGTGTATCCGTGTCAAAATCCGTGTAGTGCCATCCTTCAGCTACCGCCGATCGCACTTTTGAATGCCGGTCTTTCTGAGATCCGCTTGATGTAATCTACAACAGCCGGATAAGCACTGAGGTCTAGTTTTAGCATCATCGGAATGTAAGCCAACATTGAGCCGACTGCTGCGTCGGCTACGCCAAATTCATCACCCATTAAAAACGGCTGTTTCTCGAAGATTTCATTTAACGGTTTTAACAACTTGGGAGTTTCGCGATCGCGAGTTGCTTCTGTAAATATTCCCGGCCCCAGGGTGGCGTTAGCAAACGTGACCCACTGCACGATTTGAGCTTGCTGCTCCAAAGTGTCTGGCATTTTACCATATTTTTGAGCTAAATACAGCAGAATTGCGCCGGATTCCCAAAGTTTGAAATCTCCGTCAACAATTGCCGGTACTTTGCCGATCGGGTTAATTTCGAGATACTCTGGCTGCAAGTGTGCCCCTGCTTGCATATCTAGGGTGACGAATTCGTAGGGAACCGCTATTTCTTCTAGATACCACTTGACAATTGAGGCCCTGCTGCGGGCTGCGCCGTAAAGTTTCAGCACGAAAATTTTATCCTTTAACACAATATTGCTGTTATAGCATTTTTGGGTCAGTTGTCAGTTGTCAGTTGTCAGTTGTCAGTTGTCATTTGGGAAAATTCCCAATTACCTTTTTGCCAATTACCTGTTTGCCAATTACCCATTCCATTACCAATGACTACTGACTACTGACTACTGACTACCGACTAATTGCCGATAACTAATGGCACTTCTGTCAAGTGCATAAACAAGATTCTGCTGCCAATGAAAATCAAAATTGCTCCGCCCACTATCTCAATTTTATTAGCAAATAAGTTGCCGCACTTGTGACCGATAAACACGCCTGCAAAGGCTAAAAAGAAAGTAATAAATCCGATCGCAGTCACCGCAGGAGCAATAGAATCTTTCAGGACAGCAAATCCGAGGCCAACTGCGAGGGCATCGATACTCGTCGCCACCGACAGCGTTATCAAAGTCCCCGTATCTAAGGGATTGAACTTTTTCTCGCATTCTTCGCTTTGCAGCGATTCATAAATCATTCTCCCGCCAATGAAACTCAAAAGCCCAAAAGCGATCCAATGGTCGATCGGTGTGATCAAAAAACTAAAACTAAGACCGATTAACCATCCTATTACGGGCATTAAAGCTTGAAAACCTCCGAAAAATAAGGCAATTTTTAAAGCTTTATTGACCTTCATGTGTTTGATTGCTAAACCGCTAGAAACAGCGACAGCAAAAGCATCTGCTGCTAGTCCCAAGGAAAGTAATATGGTAGTGGCTGCATCCATTTTTGTAAAGTGTTAGGTGTTATAAATAAAGTGTTCCTCTTGACTGTTTTAGTTTACACTGATTTTTGATATAATTGCGTTCTTCTCATAATCTATTCATTTTTGACTCACATTTATTTCACAATTGGCAAGGGTTGAAAATATCAGCGCTTAGCTGTATTCTCTAAAAGATTATTTATCAAGTAGCAGAATTGACTATGCCGCCATCTAGACCCTACCAGCCATTGCTGCTCAGATTACTGCATGGGGTTAACGCTGCGATCGCCCTTTTAGCAATTTTGAGCGCATTTCTGGTTTACAACACCTACGATGGGCGGTTTGGCAAACT
The DNA here is from genome assembly GCF_036701585.1 of Microcoleus sp. POL10_C6. Taxonomy (NCBI): domain Bacteria; kingdom Bacillati; phylum Cyanobacteriota; class Cyanophyceae; order Oscillatoriales; family Microcoleaceae; genus Microcoleus; species Microcoleus sp. POL10_C6. Next base: position 28,148 of record NZ_JAUBRB010000062.1, read on the forward strand.
CCCCGTGCCTCAGATTGCAGATATTATCGGGATTCACGGCACTTTTGGCAAGATGTTGCTGTTAGGAATAATGCCGTCTTTTGCATTGTACAGTTTCCACGCAGGTCAAAAACGCTTGGTGCAGCCGGATTCGTTTGGGAAACTAACGCAGTTGGGAAAACCCATTTGGTGGTACAGTTTGCACCGGATTGTGAATACGTTGATGTTGCTGGCACTGACTTTTTCGCTAGCTTCTGGCAGTATGGTTAAGGAAGAATGGTTGCCGGCTGGGGAATTGACGCAGGTTTGGTATTATTTACACGCTTCGGGTTGGGTGGTATTGGTATTTTGTCTGGCAATGCACTTGTTGATGAGTGCGAAGGTGGGGGGTTCGCCGCTAATTTTGTCGATGTTTGATACCGCATATCGCCCGGAGGATTCGCCGACGGCTTGGTGGAAGAAAATTCGCTCTTTGGTCGATCGCTCTTAATGTGAAAATGCTTAATTTGAAAATGAACAGAAATATTTTATTAATTGTTGCGGAAGTCTTGGTAATGGGAGGCTGGTTGTTTGCTGTGGTTGCACCTTTATTATTTCCCTAATTCTATCATATCAAGTTTGGTTAAAAAATGATAATCAGGTTTGTAGTGAAGACTTCAGTCCTCCGTTTTATGAGGACTAAAGTCCTCACTACAAACCGACATTAAGCTTGTCGCGCCGCTTGCTAGCAAGATTTGCGAGGGGTTTTCCTGGCGGCAAAATGCGATATCAAACGATCGGCAATTTTACCCTAAACTCAGCACCGCCCCCAGTTTGAGATTTAATTTGAGGTTGAACCGGAGATTCAACTGTCAGGCTGCCACCGTACAATTCTACAATAATTTTATAGCACACCGACAGATCCAACCCTGTAAAATTTTTAAATGATTTATTAGGGCCAAAATCCTCAAATATTCTGTGTTGAATTTCCTGCGTAATTATAGAGCCATTGTGGGCGATCGATACAACAATAAACCTGCCTGTATCATCCTCGAAAATATCGGTTTTGATTGTAATAATTTGAGCAGAGTTTTCAATACTTTTAACTGCACCTATAGCATGGCATATCAGACTCGCGAATACCTGGCTCAGTTGAGCGGGATAACACAAAATTGGCGGCAGGTTGTGGTATTCCTTGACTACTAATATTTTTTGCTCCAGTCTGTGAGCCAGCACCAGCAAAATATTGTCGATGCTCTCATTAACGTTGGCGTGTTCTTTGTTGGCTTCGTCAGGAAGTGAAAATTTCCTCAAAGCCAGGACTATCTGGCGAATGCCATCGGCTCCTATTTTCAAAAAATTGAGGATTTGTGGCAACTCTTGGCTGATAAAATCTAGGTCGCAACTCTCTATTTTTTTGGCAATTCGTGGCACAGGTTCGGGATATTGTTCTCGATAGAGGCGAATTATATGGAGCAAATCTTTGATATAATCGTTGAGGTGAATCAGGCGGCCGTAAATAAAGTTAATCGGGTTATTAATTTCCTGGGCAACTTCGGCGGCTAGTTGACCCACCATTCTAATTTTTTCGCTTTGTACTAACTGCTCTTCGGTGATTCTGAGTTTGGCTAATACTTCTTCCAAAAGTTTGAGTTCTTCTTGAATTTGCCCGTGGAGTTGGGATTGGGAAATTGCGATCGCCAGTGAGTCTGCAATTGCTTCCAAAACTTGCACCTCGTCGGGAGTCGCAAATCGGCGGTTTGCACAGGCGAACAGATATCCAAGCCGATGATTCTCAGTTAGTACGGGTACTGCTGCGTAGTGACTATTTCTGAGTTCGATATGGGTGTGTTCCTCAGACGCTGTGGCATCAGGGGCGCCCGTTTTATGTAGCAGTATCGTTTCGCAGCGGTGAAGCCGTGCAGCTAAATCTCCAGAGGGCCCTCCTGGAACACCAAAGATTCCCAAGCGCGTCGGCAAACCTTCCCGGCAATATTCCCAGCCAAATTCTAAAGTATCTTGTCGGGGATCGTACCATGCGAAAATTGCTCGATCGAGCTTAAGTAAAGTACCGAGTTCGTCTACTGTAGTTTGGAGGATGCGATCGAGGTGCAAGGAAGCGCGAATGCGGCCGGTCAAGCGGTGGAGAAGGCCTTCTGTGCGACTGCGAATGCAATTTAGGGCAAACAGCTTGAGCGCCACAATTGCTGCGAGAATAGCTGCGGTGGCAAGTACGCCGGCGGCTACTGCTAGTATCTTGAAAGGAAAAAGTTCTTTTTCGAGATTGTCGCGGGGAATTACGAGGGCGATCGACCATTCAGCTTGTTCTAAAGGAAGATAGGCAACATAAACTCTGGCGCCGTTGATTTGAGTCAGCACAATGCCCGTTTTTTGATAAACCATCTCCCTGGCTACATTTGCCAAATTAGCATCTGCAGACTCTAAAAGACTAGGAGCAGAATTGTCGATATTCCCGATTAATCGAGCGTCGGGATGCACAATCGGCACTCCTTGAGAATTGAGAACAAAAGCGTAAGTTCCGGGGCCATATTCCAGCTTTCTTACTACTTGGGCAATGCGGTCGATGCTAATGACGCCGTTCATTACTCCGATCGGCTTTTGTGCTGTTTTACCAAGAGAATTTACCGAACTTGACCACACCGGAGCCGAAATGGGAACAATCCTTTGTCTTTTGAGCGTGCGAGAAATGGTAGGATCTGAAACATAGACTTCCCCAGCCATTGCCTTTTTAAAGTGTTGGCGGTCGCTAACATTAATCAACGCTCTGCCCACTTTTGTGGTGAAATAAGAACCGTCGGGATCAATTAATGCCAAGTATTGGAATTTTTGTAGTCGATTTACTTCCGATTTTAAATAAGGCTCTGCCACTGACCAATTCATCGAACGAACGGGAGTAGTATTGGCGAGGATTTCGATCTCAGCCTTTCTCGTGCCCAGCCAGCGATCGATCTTGTGGGCGCGCTCCCTAACTTCTAACAAAGCATTTCGCTCGCTTTTGGTGATAATCAAGCGGCGAACGCTGTGATAGCTAATACAACCAGTGATGCTAGCTGTCAGAATTATTACCCCCAAAATTAAGAGCACAGTTTGATACCTAAGATGGTATTCGCCCTTTAATCCCGCTGGCAATAGTCGAGTTAATTTCCACCACTTTACTCTCGCAAAGCTTCGCATGGTTTGACCAATTTGTGAGATTGAAATCTTTAGCTCACCTACGATCTACTCGCCCGCCTGCCAGTAGTCTTAAACTACTAGCATTCAATAATTGCGGGGATTTTTTAATTTTTTCCCGCCGAGCGGCTCCTATCGTTTCCGGTTGCACTCCTTATGATATAAAGGACACGGCGCCGTGCCGTTTCCATACCCTGATTAATTGTAAGGACACGGCATAGCGCCGTGTCGAAAGCGGTGGGTAATATTAATTCCGAGGCTACCGATTTGATATCACTTTGTTAAACAGGAATAATATCATACCACATTTTTGAGCACTTAAAAAAAATCATCAACTACTTAATTCTTTTTTACAGTCGTTAATAATGGATGTTATTTAGGTGATCTGAGCAGTAGACTTTTTAGGTTGAGATGTTTGGTGTGTGTCTTAATCAATAGTCCAGACTGCTTTTATTTCCTACTCTAAAACCCTAGATCTTCCGTGGATAGTTCGATTTCCGAATTGTCTTGAAACCCTTATTATACAGTTGGTAATCAAAAACTGTCCGCAGTATTGCTTAATAACGAAATATTAAAAGTTTTTCGTTCATTATTAATGAAGGAAAAACTTGTTAAATCTTTAATTTATATCTCAACACTTAAAAGTATTTTCGGTGCAGCCGCTGGCTGAGGCACTGTTAAATTGCCCCAGTTGCGGGATTTGTTTAAAGAACCTTGTGAGTGTGTTCGTGCTGTTTCACATTGTCTTCAGTGCGAATGACGCGCTCGGAGTTGAGCACTCTTTTGCGTTCTAAGGAATAAGTAAAGTCGTTGCGAACTGTTCCCAAGGGAATGTGAAGTTGAGCTTGGGGGCGGATTTTGTAAGTGCGGGCAGCGGCGATCGCCCGAAAGCCAAATTCTTCGCTAAACTGAGCTGATGTCGGGAATTCTGGCAACATTTTGGGTGTTTCGCCGTCGAGCACTGCTCCCAAAGTCGTCCCGCAAATCATTAAATAGGATGTGGGAATTCCCTTCAAAATTGCTTCCAAAGCTGCTGAGGGAATAGCTTCGATTACTTGCACTTCAAAAACTTCGCCTTCTTCTTTGATGAAGCAGGTAGCTACACCGACTGCTATGTAGTCGTCGGTGCAGAGATCGGGAGCGTTGGGATAAACTGTTGCAGTCGTCATAAGAAAAGCTTGGTAGTGTGGAAACCGGGAACGAGAAATTATATCATTTCCGGTTACACCGGAATGATGTTGACTGTTGACTGTTGACCGTGAGCAGTCAACAGTCAACAGTCAACTCGAATTTACTATTCCGATGCTAACGGATTTGATATTAAGCGATTTTAGATTTTAGATTTGAGATTTATTGCACGGTTTTTTTCGGGGATTTTACGTAAAAAATCTTAAACCGGCTGTTCTAATACCTAAAATTTTTGGGTTAAGCTCCAAGGAGCCGATCGCACGATTGTGTCGATCGTACCACATCAAGGTAGATGCCGGATGATTCGGCAAGGATTCCCCGCCGCCACGACGTTTGCGGGAATATCTTTGACAACAACACTGCCTGCGCCGATCGTGCTATTGTCGCCAATAGTGACTCCTGGACAAATAATACTGCCCCCGCCAATCCAAACATTATTGCCAATATTAATTTCAGCGGCGAGTTCTCGGCCAGAAAGTCTAATTTCCGGGTCTGTGGGGTGAAGAGCGGTGTAAATTTGTACGTTGGGCCCGCACAGTAAATTTTCGCCAATGTTAACTCGATTGCAGTCGAGAATCACGCAACCAAAATTCATGTACAATCCGTTTCCCGCATAAATATTGCTGCCATAGTCGCAGTAGAAAGGTGGCTCGATTTCAACTTTTGGCCCAACTGCACCGAACCATTCTGCGAGAATTTCTAACCGTTTGTCTGGTTCGTCTTCGCGGGTAGAATTGTAAGTTCTGGCGAGGCGGCGAGCTCGTTGGCGCTCTAAAATTAATTGCTCATCAGCAGCTAAATACAATTCGCCGGCGAGCATTTTTTGTTTTTCAGTTTTTTCCATAAGAATAGGCAGTTGTAACGGCCACTATACAAACTTTCCTCGCTCTTTAACAGACTGAAGAATAATGTAGGGTGCGCTAGGCGCACCTTACCGCTATAATTAGCGCGTCAGATCATTTTTTGATGTTGCAGCATACATTTAGGGTTCAGCTTTTGACTGCAAACAAACAGCTAAATCCAGATTGGCTAATTGCTCAAAAGCTCGATCGATCGATCCTTTTCCCCGCAAAAAACCAGTATTTGCACCGGGACAAATATACTGTAAAGTTTCCGGCGAAAATCGATCGATAATTGACTTCACGCTGTTAATTTGCCTAGGCCAGTGAAAAGTTTTTGGCGTCCACAGCGGTACTGGGGCGGCTTCTCGGTTGGGGAGCAAGTGCCTACCCGAAAACAGCACTCCACCGCTGCCATTATGATAAAGGCAAGAGGAACCAGGAGAATGGCCAGGAGTCCAAAATGCTTTCATTCGATCGCTCACAACAAATTCTCGCTCAAAAACCGTAACCTTCAAACCCGGCAGTAAATAAGCTTCCTGTTCTTGAATCAGGATCTCGCACCCCGTGGCTTCCTGAATCTCCCGCGCCTTGGCGATAGCGCCACGGTGGGTGAGAAACAGCAGTCGCACGCCGCCGTGTTCCCGCAAAAATGTTTGGTTAATCTCATCCCAAGCGGGACAATCCACCAGGATGTTAGTTTGGTTTTCTACAATGAAATAGGCTGTTGCACCCAGGGTATCCCGGTTAGGCGGGAAAGCCAGGATATTGTCGAGCACGGGCCTGGGTTGTTTGGAGACTAAACTCTGTTGTTTCAAGGAAGTATTTCAGAAGGGAATGGGATAAATATTATGTTCTTTTTACTATGGTTGTTCGTATTGGGGCTGATATCGTACTACTTGTTGCAGAATGGCACCAGCCGAATCACCAGGACTCCGATATGGCTGCTGTGGCTGGTAATGATGGCGCCCGCGCTGATTTGGGCTGGTTGGATTTTAGTTTACGGCACAAGCAAAACTGTACCGCCGGAGTTGGTAATTATACCTTTTCTGGTTTGCCCTTTTTTGTATTGGTTTTTGGTACAGTTGGGGCGCAAGAAAATTACCGCCGAAACTGCACAGCAGGTAGCAGACTCTGCGACTGAACCTGCAAAGCCAAAACCGCCCGTGCGCCCGATCGATGCAGCGGAAGAAGCGAGTTTGCGCGATTGTTTTCCTTGGTCAATTTACTTTTTGCGAGATTTGGAATTTCGGCCGCAGGCTGTAATTTGTCGCGGACAGTTGCGGACGAACCCGGAGGCGGCTTATCAGGCGATTCGGGAGAATGTGGAGAGGCTTTTTGGCGATCGCTTTTTAGTAGTATTTCAAAACAGCTTGAGCGGTCAACCTTTTTTTGCCATAGTTCCCAATCCCAGCCACCAATCAGGGGAAACTCCTGTCAAATCCGAATCTGTAACCCGGCCATTTTTCGCATTAGCTTTGCTGCTGATCACGGTGTTTACGACTACGCTGGTCGGGACGCGACTTGCCGGAGTTACTGAACAAGCTTTGCAGTCCAACCCGTCAATATTGCTCCAGGGTTTGGCTTACTCGCTGGCTCTAATTACAATTTTAGCAATTCACGAATCCGGCCACTATTTAGCTGCCAGATTCTACAAAATTCGCACGACTTTGCCTTATTTTATCCCGATTCCTTTTTTCTTAGGAACTTTTGGGGCTTTCATTCAAATACGGAGTCCAATTCCCAACCGCCGAGCTTTATTTGATGTTAGCATTGCCGGCCCCCTGGCGGGTTTAGTGGCGACAGTGCCATTATTAATTTGGGGTTTGAATCATTCGACTATTGTACCGCTGTCTGACAAGTCGGGAATGTTAAATTTTGACTCTTTCAAACCCAGTTTTTCGCTGCTGATGACTTTGTTGAGCAAGTTAACCTTGGGTGGCGCTTTGAATGCGGAAACTGCGATCGATTTGCATCCGGTAGCGGTGGCGGGTTATTTGGGTTTGATCGTGACAGCGTTTAATTTGATGCCGGTGGGACAACTCGACGGCGGGCACATTGTACACGCGATGTTCGGCCAGCGAGCGAGTATGGCGATCGGGCAATTTGCTAGACTTTGTATGCTGCTGCTTTCTTTTTTGGAACAGGGTTTGCTGCTGTGGGCGATTATTTTGTTTTTCACGCCACTAAACGACGAACCTGCGCTGAATGATGTTAGCGAATTGGATAATCGGCGGGATTTTTTGGGGTTGGTGGCGATCGGGCTTTTGTTAATGATTTTGTTGCCGGCGCCCAGGGTACTCCTTGAGTGGTTAAATGTTTAGAAGGAAGAAGGAAGTTCGGCAACGGATTATGTAACGGATGTAACGGATAGAAAAAAAAGAAACAATAAAGAGGGCAGAAGGATTGAGTGATCGGGCGAGAGAAAGAAGAGGAAAGAAGGAAGAAAAGAGAGGTTTACCACTTCTGCAAGGGTTGCTATATTAGGACTTACGCGGTGAGAACCCGGTTTCTTCCTAGATACTTCTCTACAAAACCACGATTTCTCCCAGAAACCGGGTTTCTAAGGCGTAAGTCCTGTATACAAACGAGTTTAGCGTCGGTCAATTCGCTTTCTCTCTCCCAGTAATCTAGAGTTTCAGCGACTTATCTGAGAAATATGTCTTACAAATCCTTTACTTTCCAACAATTAAAAGATCGATTTGGATTGGAACCGTCACTCAGTCCTATTTGGAGTGCCAAGGTTGTTCCTGTAGAACCCTCCGAATGGTTTTGGAGAACCCTCGAAATTAGTTCTAACACTGCTGTTACAACTGCCAAAGAACGTTCGGAACGGATTATTTCTCCTCTTCTGTTAGAATTTAGAGAAAGGAACAACAGACAATTTTCTATTTTTTCTGGTTGGTCGTTTGATGTAGATGTTGAGCAGGGATTGAATGGGCAATGCGACTTTCTATTGTCTTCCGTGCCGTTTGATTTTGAAATTAAAGTTCCGGTTTTTGCATTGAGAGAAACGAAAGGCCCAGAAATAGAATCTTGTCTGCCGCAGTGTGCAGCACAAATGGTAGCGGCTCAGCTATTTAACGAACGCGAACACAATTCCATACCTGCAGTATATGG
>NZ_JAUBRB010000063.1:0-34415 GCF_036701585.1 Microcoleus sp. POL10_C6
GTCGCACGCCCAGATCTAACTGAGAGGGGCGGGGAATAATATCCCCCCTCGACTCAACCTGTTTCCGAACGTCAAGCGCACCCTGGGGGATTTGTTTGAAATGGAAGCAAAAGTGCGATCTTGATGTTGAGTTGAATGCGATCGGCTTGTGCTGGGTGATGTTGAGTTGGATGTGCGGGTTCGGGGTGATTGCGATCGTCAAACAACAACCTAGACGAACGCCACCTCCGATTTCTAATTCAGCTTCAGGGAACTGCGGAGCGTTTTTGAATGCGGCCAAAAGAATGGGGACGCTCTCAATTTTCGCTTGTCACGAAGTACCGTTCTCCACAAAAGTTTTTAGCTTTGAAGCGTTGCGAACTGCATTTCCCTCTCCGTCGTTGTTGAAGTAGACGAACACGCTTCGCCCCTGGCTTTCCCACTCGTGGATGCGATCGGCCCACCAACGCAAATCATCATCCGAGTAGGAGCCACCGTAGAGATTGTTGGGGTCGGGGCCGTGGAGGCGCACATAGACGAATGAACCCGTTGCGCGCAGGATACACGGCAGGTGGGCCCCGCTCATGACGCAGTAAGCCGCTCCTTCGCGTTCTAGCAGCGAAAATACCTCTTCTGTGTGCCAGCTTGGATGTCGGAATTCCACAGCTACTTTGATCCAAGGGGGAACCTGTTCTAGAAAGTAAGCTAGGCGGGCCAAATCGCAGCCGAACTGGGGAGGGAGTTGGACGAGGAGAATACCCAGTCGTGAGCCCAGGCATTCAAGTCCCTCACTCATGCGTTCCAACCACTTTTCTGGCGAGTAAAGACGCTTGGAGTGCGTTAGACCACGGGGCGCTTTTACGGTCATCAGAAATCCTTGGGGGAGGCGCTCTCGCCAGTTAGCAAAGGTAGTGTTTGGTGGCCAGTGGTAGTAGGTGCTATTAACTTCGACGGTTTGATAGTGCTGGATATAGCGATCGAGCCTAGAGCGAGGCGGTAGCTGGTGGGGATAAAGCACACCTTCCCAATGGTCGTAACTCCAGCCTGAAGTCCCGATGTGAACAATCGAATCCGGGTTCATTATCCCTTCCATGATTCGGATTTGGAAATCGCTACTGAACAAACAAAGTCCGCGCAGGCGGACTAATAATATGATATTTGAAAACTGGATGCGATTGAATTACTTGGCTCGATCGCTCCTACCTCGCTCTGCCGCTTTTTCTACTGCTTCCTGTCCCGGCGTAACTGCTTCGCCCCCGTTATCTTTTACCGATTCTATAAATTTTTTGGTACTGGGGGCAATGGGTTGGTCGAGATTCAGCTTTTCTCGGATATTGTCAAGTACACCCGTGGCATCCTTCTCTGTATCGCTTGTTGGCTGCCGATCGGGACGGGCAACTTCGTAAGACTTAGCTTCAGGGGTTAAAGATGTAGCGATCGCTTGCATTTTGTTGCCCGACAATTCCAATTCGGAGCTAAAAATCAGTGCTATTCCTACAGCAAAGATTATTCCTACTCGCAGGCAAGTTTTGACTAAGCGCGATGTAAACTTTTTCATTGAAAAACTCTGTTTTTTCTGTAACGACTGTTATACAGAATAATTGCTGTTTTTTTGTGGTAAATCTATCTAAAGATAGGAATTTGTGTCAATTTATTGGGTTAACGTTAACCCACATCAACCTCAACAAAAAAGTTTTTGGCGCTGCGGCCTCAACAGCCTACCGATCGCAACTACGAACTCAAGAAAGGTACATTTACTACTTCCCCTGACACCGATCCGACTTGCACTTTCAGTCCTTCGCCGCCGGCTTTTGTGCGGATGTAAGCAAGACCAAAAAATCCGGATTCAGTTTCCGTAAAACTGGTGAGTTTGCCGACTTTTTCCTCTCCGATTGTGACTGTTGTTCCGGGTTCAACCGCACCGCTCAACTGCACGCCCCAAAGTTGCTGTTTGACTCCTTTGTAGGTGTTCAACCGGGCAATTGTTTCTTGACCGATGTAGCAGCCTTTGTCATAGGTAATGGTGTGTAAAAGGCGGGCTTCTAAGGGGTTGTAATCGTCTGTGAGTTCAAAATCGGGTGCGGGCCGTCCTTGTTCGATTCGCAGTTGTTCCCAAACTCGATCGCCCATCGGTACAGCCCCAGCTTTGACTAATTCCTGCCATAACTGGGCTGCATCACTTGCTGACGCAATTAACGTGTATCCGGGAGTTGCTAAACCGCTACCAACCGCAACTCGGACTTCCATACCTGCAAAATTTATCAATTTGTGAGTAGCGTAAGGTTGATTTTCTAGTTCGGTAACTCCGATTTTTTCTAGTAGTTGAGTGCTTTCCGGGCCGAGGAAACTGAAAGCAACAGTTGTATCGGTTAAATCTGTTAACTCGACGCGATCCATTGGGAAAATATAGCGATCGAGCAATTCCAGCAATTGGCGGCGGCGGTTGGGCGAAACTAACAGCAGTACGGCATCTTCTTTAGCATAAGCGGTGGCGAGGTCAATCGTCCGGGCGGTGGATGTGACGAAAACCGTGTCGCAACCTTGACCGGGTTTGAGTATATTGAAGTTATTGGTACTTTGATTGTGCAAGAACCGCAGTCGATCGCTATCTGAGATTTGAATGCGTCCCCAGTGAGTGCGATCGTACAAAGCGGCACCTTGTTTCGTTGCTGCGATCGCTTCTGCGTCGTTACCAAAACTGACTGGCACAATTTCTTTGGTTGTTAACTCTGCAAAAGTAGCACCTGCCGCTGCTTGAATGTCGTGCAATTCCTGAATCATAAGATTTTGTTGACTGTTAACTGTTGGCTGTTGACTGATTAGTGTTGACTGATGACTGTTGACTGATGACTGTTAACTGATGAGTGTTGACTGTTGACTGTTCGCTGTTGGCTGGAAAGCTCACCACTGACAACTGACAACTGTCAACTGACAACTGTCAACTGACTATTTGCCCAAATTGGCGAATATTTCTTGTATTAATTGGCTGGCTTTAGCATCAAGACGATTCCAATCTACGTCGCCAGTCTCATCATCAATCAAGCTAGTATCAATTACAACTTCTTGGCTTTGGATTTGACTGTGGGCGGGCTGGTAGTTGACAAAGCAGACTCGATAGCAAAGTTCCCAAATATCGACACATCTTTGCTCGCCTTGAAGCTCTAAAATTAGTTGATAGCCAGGAATGGGAATCTGCACTTCTTGATAAGTACCCGTCCAAACTGACTCCTCTAATTGTTTGCGGATGTTATCGAGCACTCGAATCATCGCTGGCTGCATGAGCAGTTCAGCTTGCTGCCAAGCGATCGGGCTAGTTATTTTAGGCTTCATATACAGGGTTCTAAAAAAGAAAATCAATAAATTAATTTTCTAGCATTGGGTGCCAACTTTTGAAACATCCGCCCCAGAATGTTAAATTTAGTCGTCACCCAATTCAACAGTCAACCCTCAACAGCAACAGCCGTTCTCGGCTTGACGGCTAAAAACGGCTGAAACTGTTGATATTGAGTTATCGGATGGGTAATGTAGGATTTGAACCTACGGCATCCTGCGTGTAAAGCAGGCGCTCTACCACTGAGCTAATCACCCAATTGCACTCACCGGGATTTATCATATCACAGTAACTCAGAAAGATCAAGTAAAAAATATCCTAAACTTTAAATGCCCTCTGGCCGCACCCACGATCAAATAACCATGTGGAGTTTGCCCTTGGTGGCAGCCCTCACCTTTGGCCAGACGAGCAGCAGCAACCTGACTTTGCTCGTTTCCGGCAGTTTCTTATTCGGCGGGCTGATGTTTGGCCCCGACTTGGATATCTACTCTTGCCAGTATCAGCGCTGGGGATGGTTCAAAGCGATTTGGCTCCCGTACCAAAAAAGCCTGCGCCACCGCTCTTTTTTGTCCCACGGCCCTCTGATCGGCACTGCTTTGCGAATATTGTACCTCGCTATCTGGATCGCGGTTCTCGGAATCGTGGGATTGGCAATTGCCGAAAAAGTCGGAAACTTCGGCTGGAATTGGCAGGATGTGGTTTTGAGTTACGGGCGATCGATCTGGGAACACCACATCGAAATTTTAGCCGTTTACATCGGTCTAGAATTGGGCGCTATGAGCCACTATCTGAGCGATTGGGGCGGCTCTGCTTACAAAAGATTCAAAAAGAAAGGATTGAGCGGGTTGCGCCCTCCTAAGACAATTAAAAGGCGCAAAATCCAAGCTCCGACTCGCACATCTAGCAAATCCATAGCAGAAGGCAGAAGGAAGAAGGCAGAAGGAAGAAGGCAGAAGTAATAAAATTAATGGTTGGAGTAACAACGTTATAACCGTCTTGGCGGTTGATATAAAAGGTAAATTATTATGTCTAATTCTGAAAGTCGATCGCTCACAGCACTCAAAGAACTTATAGAAGTTGTGGCTAAATTGCGATCGCCCGACGACGGATGTCCCTGGGATTTAGCCCAAACTCCCCAAACTCTAATTCCTCACATCATCGAAGAAGCTTATGAAACCGCCGATGCGATTCGCAAAGGAGATAAAGATGCGATCGTCGAAGAATTGGGCGATTTACTGTTACAGGTAATTCTACAAGCTCAAATTGCCAGCGAATCCAATCAATTTACCTTCGCCGAAATCGCTGCAGGCATTACAGAAAAACTAATTCGGCGACATCCCCACGTCTTTGGCGATGTCGAACTCAACAGCGTTGATGAAGTCAACGAAAACTGGGAAAAAATCAAAGCTGCTGAAAAAGGCACAACTTTGGAAAAGCCGCCAACTTTAGCCTCAAAAATGAGCCGTTATGCCAGCACTTTGCCGCCAATCACCGCCGGGATGAAAATCTCTCAAAAAGCTGCGGAAGTGAGTTTTGATTGGGACAGTGTAGAGGGCGTTTGGGATAAATTTCACGAAGAAATGGCAGAATTTGAACACGCTCTCAAACACGAGGATAAGGCAGCGCAGCAGTCGGAATTGGGAGATATTATGTTTGTGTTGATTCAATTAGCTCGCTGGTACGATTTAGATCCGTCGGCTGCTTTGCAGGGAACGAACGATCGCTTTGTGCAGCGGTTTGCGAAGGTAGAGGCTGCGTGCGATCGACCTTTGTCGGATTATGCCCCAGAAGAGTTAGAATCTCTGTGGCAGCAAGCTAAAGCTTTAATTGCTAAACAAAAGGGCGATGCGTAATATCAAATCCGTTGGTATCAGAATGATTAATCTCTCTCTTCTCTAACTCTGCGCCCTCTGCGCCCTCTGCGGTTAAAAACTCCCAATCTAACTAATTTTCTTTAATCAGACATCAAAAATCAACTACTCGTAGAGCTTCGCATCGTTGTATGGGGGATGTTCGCAAGCGATATAAAGCGCATTTGTCGGTTCCAGGGCTTCCCCAGTCACCGGATCGATCGGCTTGAGGACAAAGCATAACAGAGAGAGCGATCGCCAATCCAAATTATCCAGCTTCCCGCGTTCGTAACGGTTGACTGTTGCGGCACTGATACCCACATCTTTGGGTACGGGTTGATTTGTAGCTGTGAACAGCGCCTCTTCATATCCCTTTGTTTTGAACTCTGTTTCGCTGACAGACCAGCCTGTTGTCTGTCTTGCTGCTTTTAAAATCTTCCCCAAACGTATCCGCCCCGTTTCAGTGAAGCGAACGGGACGCAATTCCTGCCGATTATCTACCACAGCTTTGTTAGAGAGTTCTGACATTACCTATCTGCAAATAATCTAGTCATAGAGCTTCGCATCGTTGTATGGGGGATGTTCGCACGCGATATATAAAGCATTTGTCGGTTCCAGGGCCTCTCCTGTCACCGGGTCGATCGGCTTGAGGACAAAGCATAACAGAGAGAGCGAGCGTCAATCCAAACTTTCTAACTTCCCGCGTTCGTAGCGACTAACAGTAGCATTACTAATACCGACATCTTTTGGTACAGGATCTCCTGCTGTCCGAAACAGAGCGGCCTCGTATTCTTTTGTGACCATTTCTGTTTCAATAATTGACCAGCCCCGAATCTCTCTAGCTGCTTTCAGAAGTTTGCCCAATCTACCGCGTCCCGTATCCGTAAATCGCACAGGGCGCAGTTTTTCCTGATCGACGACAGCCTTAAAGTCAAGAAATCCGGGCATTTTACAGATCCAATTTAACTACTATTAAGTCAATCCTACGCCTCGACGTTTGGGTTCCAAAATTCAGTTCCGATCAAAAGTAAGTCTTCTAGAGTAACCAACCGCTTTTCAACCGGGTGAACTGGTTCGAGAACATCGAGGAACAGCCACAAAAGATCGGGTGCAGGCTTGTTGTAATAGCCATTTTCGATTCTCGAAATGCCTGCAATGCTGACCCCCAAGACTTTCGGCAAAGGCTCTCCCCCTAGATTATAAAATTGAGCCTCATGCTGCTTGGTCTTTTCGCTCAGTTCGTGAACGCTCCACCCCCTAGCTTCCCGCCATGATCGCAGGAATTTACCCAACCGCCGCAGCCCGGTATCAGTAAATCTCCGTCTCAAGTATTCTTTTTCTCGCCTAGCTTCTGCTACAACCATCAGTCATCACCTATCTGCATAAAGCTAAGCTATCACGCCTGACTTTCTAGTGTAATTTTTAAGTTTGCAACTTAAAAAAATTGTGTTACAATGTTGAAACAAGCTAAATAGACAGCCATGACACCACTGTTTCGCCGCATCCAACCCTCGAAAAAGCTCCGCATCACCGTCAGGTCGATCGCCCAACTGCTCAAAATCAGCCAAAATCAAATTAAGCGAATCGAATCCTGGGCTTTCGTGGTTTTCGTGCATCGGCGGGACAGAGGCGGACAATTTCTCAGCTACCGGAAGCTGGAAGAATGGCAAAATGCGATCGCTCATCATATCCAAACCTGCCCCAGCCTTGGAGAACTCTCGCAGCTCAAAACATCCATTCACTACGACAGCCGGAAATTCAAAAAACAATCTCTCCCAAAAACACTTGACTTTTTAAGTCAAATGTGCATGGAAAGACAAGACGAACTCAACATCTGGGAAAGCTTAAACAGCATTGCTTCCTAGCAGAAATTAGGCAGATTTCCTTTCCCAAAACAGAAGCGAAACATTTGCGAGCAATTGCGAGATAAAATCACCCCAAAAATCACCCGCGAATGCTCCGCTACATTGATGAAAGCAATCACCAAAGCAATTAAGACATTGCTTGAGCGATATAATCAAAATAAGGAGCTGCTTCCTTAGCATCCTCCTGATTGAGCAAAGCCAAAGAAGCTTCCTTCAAACAGCGGATAGCTTCGACCATGCCAGGAACAGGAACGCCCAGAGAATTATACATTTCCCGAACGCCAATCAAACCGATGCTTTCGATCGGCTCCTTGTCACCCGCCAAGATACCGTAGGTAATCAGGCGCAAGTACCAGCCGTAGTCGCGCAGACACAAAGCCCGTTCGCGCTGGCCGTAAGCATTGCCCCCAGGAGAGATAAAATCAGGGCGTTTTTTCCAGAGTTTTTTGCTAGCTTCTTCAACAATTTTTTTCTCACTGTCAGACAGCGCAGTAGCAATACGCACCCGCTGTTCTCCGGTTTTAAAAAAATCTTTGATGCTTTGAAGTTCGCCGGTACTGGGATAGCGAAGTTCGTCGTCGGCTTGGAGAATTAATTGGCTAACTACGCTCATTGTTATTCAAATTTGAGGATAACATTAATAAACATTCCCATCTGTTGGCGACGGGATTCTTGGTTCGCCGACTCGCCTTGCTCCTAACATTTATAAATCCTAGAAGTAGAGGGTAAATCTCCCCAAGCGTTATGCTTGATATTCAAGCCAGTTTCCTTGTGTTCCAGGGTACTGCGGGAAAAACTCAAAAACTGCGAGTGAGAGTTTGGATGTCGGCAGACACTTTGACTGTTTAACGAGTTTTTGCTACATCGCCCCAACAGCCGATCGCACCGACGGGATCGAGGCAACTCGCGACAAGCTTGACTCCCCGGTTGAAGCTTGGCTTTAGCAGCAAGACGTTCAGCAGCAGGAAGACCGCCTGCAATTGAGCTTGAGTGCGATGGCTTACGCCCCGCTTCGCTACGACTTATCTCAGGAAAGAGAGAGCGATATTGCATTACCATATTAAATCCTACCATGACTACTTGTGACCAAATCTAAATTCCCCACCCCAAACTCGACGAAATTGGCAAACCCTTGCCAGCAAGGTCAACTGATTGAGATAGAGATTACCGACTTGACAGACACCGGCGACGGAGTTGGTCGTTTTGGTGAGTTAGTAGTGTTTGTGCCCGATACCGTGACGGGCGATCGAGTCCTTGTCCGCCTCGTGCAAGTCAAATCCACCTATGCTACAGGCAAGCTGGACACACTTCTGGAAGCCTCCGAACACCGCATTCGAGCTAACTGCATTGTCGCTGACAAGTGCGGTGGCTGTCAGTGGCAGCACGTAGATTATCAATATCAGCTTGCAGCCAAGCAAAATCAAATCATTCAAGCCTTAGAACGGATTGGCGGATTTAGCAATCCGCAAGTTGATGAAATTTTAACTGGAAAAATCGAGGGATTTCCTCAATTTTTGGGATACCGCAACAAAGCGACTTATCCCATGGCAATATCTGCAACAGGTCAAGTCCAAGCAGGTTACTATCAAAAAAGCACCCACAAATTAGTCAATCTCAATCAGTGTCCGGTGCAAGATCCGCGCCTCAATCCTTTGTTAAAAGAAGTCAAAGAAGACATCCACTGGCGGGATTGGCAAGTCTACGACGAAAAGAAACATACAGGAGAATTGCGTCACTTGTCCTTGCGAATCGGACGGCGCACCGGGGAGATGCTGCTAACTTTAATAGTTCGCACTGGAGACTTGCCGGGACTCGAAGAGCAAGCATCAGAGTGGCTGAAACAATATCCTCAACTGGCAGGTGTTTGTTTGAATATAAATCCCGCTCAAACTAATGTAATTTTTGGTGTCGAAACTCGTTGCCTTGCGGGTCGTTCTTATCTGCGAGAAAGTTTTGCTGGTTTGAAATTTCAGCTAAGGGCTGATACTTTTTTCCAGGTTAATACAGAGGCGGCTGAAGCGTTGTTAGAGGTGATGGTAGGCGAATTGAATTTGCAAGGAAACGAGGTTTTGGTTGACGCTTACTGCGGCATTGGTACTTTTACTTTACCCTTGGCAAAACAAGTAAAAATAGCCATTGGTTTAGAAGTGCAATCGGCGGCGATCGAACAAGCCCAATTAAATGCTGAGTTAAATGACGTGAGAAATGTCGATTTTCAAGCGGGAACTGTAGAGAGTTTGCTGCCTTCCTTGGGATTGACACCGGATATTGTGCTGTTAGATCCGCCGAGGAAAGGTTGTGATCGCGCGGTTTTGGAAGCTATCAAGGAAATCAAACCAAATCGCATTGTTTATGTTAGCTGCAAGCCAGCTACTTTGGCTCGCGACCTCAAGATTTTGTGCGAAAATGGGGATTATAAGTTAGCGCGAGTGCAGCCGGCGGATTTCTTTCCTCAGACTTCTCATGTTGAGTGTGCGGCTTTTTTGGTGCGGTAAATCAAAAGGGCGATCGACCCACTAGATTTATTGCATAAATCTTTGATTGATGGGGAAACCGCAGATAATTTCAAGATTGTTGGCGAATGTATGCACTTTAAGACTCGTGATTAAGTGCGTACAAATAGATATAAGCTGGGGGCATGAGTTGAGCAACTGAAACAGCGTTTGCTATCTTAGAATACGGGTTTCAAACTCTCGGACTCGATCGCATTGTAGCGCTTTCTAAATCTGAAAATATTGCTTCCCGGCGGGTGATGGCAAAAGTGGGAATGCAGTAGGAACAGAAGGTGGATTGCTGGGGTGCAAACTCGATCGAGTCCGGCCTGAATCGCGGGGAGTCCAGAAGTATAGAATAGAGGTTGCGAAACCGGCACACCGCCCGATCGCTCACCCCCAGCAATTTGTTACCCTAAAAATAGAATCGAACCTCCCTCAACTCCCTCCCATGAACAACGCTTCTCCCCTGATTCAAACCGTCACACCCGAACGCTGGGCCGGCTTTAGCATGGACTTTATAGGGGCGGGTTACACGGGTGTGTTGGTCAAAAACGGCCGCGCCGTGCGTACCCTGAAATCCGGGCGGCATTTCAGCTTTGCCCTTCCCCTGCTGGAACAGTCTCAAATTGTCCTCGTAGACACCAAACTCCGCAATTTGGAGGTGCAGTCGCACGGAGATTTTTTGTCTAAGGATCGATTTTTAATTGATGCCACCCTGACTGTTATTTATCAAGTTATAGATCCGAAACGAGTAGCTTTGGAATTGTCCGATCCTATAGGTGCTTTAGCAAGTGCAGTAAAAGATTGTATGGGATTAGCGATCGGGCAAATACCCCTACAACAGCTTATCAGTCAAGGACGGCTGTTGCTGCGCCAAAATTTGCTCGATCGCGTCCAAGATTTTTATACCCTAGGTTTTAACTTAGAAGACGTGCGAATTGGCGATGTCAGCTTTCCCGAAACCAACGGAGTTATTCGCCAAGTTGAGGGAATGAGTGCCCGACAAGAAGCAGAAAATGCCGCCGCCCTGCAAATGAGAATTGCCGAAGCAGGCCGTCCGATTGTTCCTCAATCTCCCGTACAGCAGTTAAACTTAATTTCAGGTAATTCTCCTGCGAGTCTTCCAGCTTCAGACACAGCAGCAGGGTTCGATCGCGATTTACAACAACTAACACAACAACTTGCTCAAAACAGCCTCCCTGCTGGGAGAAATCCTCCCCAACTTGCACCAACCGTACTCGCAAGCAGCGATCGCCAAACAACCGCATATTTAATCTACAAACTTTCTGGAGAAGCGATCGCCCTAACAGCAAATCCCTTTACAATTGGACGCGAACCAACCAACACTTTAGTATTACAAGATCCGCAAAGTTCGCGCTACCACGCTCAAATCCGCCGGGCCAATGACGAACTTGGCAAACAGCGGTATCAGCTTGTCGATAGCGGCAGTTCCAACGGCACTTTTGTAGGGGGCCAGAGGCTGGCTGCTAACGAGCCTTTTTGGCTACCCAATGGCTGCGAAATTGCGATCGGCGACCAAAAATGGATCTTTCAAAATTCGTGAGAGAGAGAGATGAAGATTTGTTTAAACAGCAGATAAACACAGATAAATCCCATCGGCGTTCATCTGTGTTTATCTGTTGACATCTGCGGTTGAAAAATCCCAATCTAAGTAACTTGCTTTAATCACGATATACAAGTAATAGATGCCGAATCTACCGTCAACAATATGAATGTTTTTTTAAACCGCAGATAAACGCAGATAAACACAGATAAATTCCATCGCCTTTCATCTGTCAGGTTTCTGTAGGGGCGTTGTCAAGAGTCCCCGCCCTTTCAACACAGCTTGACAACTTCTCCCTCCCCAATTCCCTATACTCTCAGGTAGAAGTCTCTTGCCAACCCTAGGGGGGATATCTCCACAAGCATTTCGAGCGACAATTTGTCAAGATGGAAAATATAAGTAGAGGACAACCACATGAACTTTTCTATACAATCTGTTTACAACTGGTACCGCGACACCCTCCGCAACCCCAAATACCGCTGGTGGATTATTCTGGGAACGCTGGCATATTTGGTAAGCCCGATCGACATTGCCCCAGACTTTCTCCCCGTCATCGGACAAATTGACGATGTGGCAATTGCTGTCTTGCTGATTTCCGAAGTGTCCCAAATGGCGATCGACTACTTTAAATCCCGCCAAACAGAGACAGCCTCAGCATCCGAAGCCACCGGCAGCCCTTCTGAAGCCAAAGGCAGCACCGTTGACGTAGATGCAGTTTCTGTACAATAATTGCCAAAAATAATCGAGCGCTACAACCCCGATTTCTTGGAGAAGTCGGGGTTTTTGTTTTTTAAATAGCAACTGCTCAGATCGTGCTCCAAAGCTGGTACTTTTAACTATGATCCATCTGTGCTAACAACAAATTTTTATAGATGAAGTTTAGCGAAATAGTACAAAAACTTAACTTAGCCACCAGTCGCACCCTCACAGCGTCGGTTGCTACCGATCCAGAAATTACAGGTGCTGCCCCTGTTGATGAAGCTCCATCGGGCACAATCAGTTATATAGAAGGTGCTAAATTTGCCGTTCATACAGCCACTACAAATGCTTCGGCTTTAATTTTACCCTTAGATGAAAGTCTCCAAGCTCAATGTGACGATCGCAACATTGCTTGGATTGCCGCACCCGATCCGCGATTGCTGTTTGCTGAAACGATCGCCATTTTCTATCAACCGTTTCGCCCAGCATCCGAAATTCATCCCTCAGCCGTCGTTCACCCCTCAGCAGAAATTGGTGAAAATGTCTATATCGGCCCCCACGTCGTTATTCAAGCAAAAGTCAAAATTGGCAGCAATGTTTGCATTCATCCAAATGTTGTAATTTACCCAGATGCGGAAATAGGCGCAGGCACTGTTTTACACGCTAATTGTGTCATCCACGAACGTACTCGCATCGGGGCAAATTGCGTGATTCACAGCGGTGCGGCGATCGGTTCCGAAGGTTTTGGGTTCGTGCCGACAGCCACAGGATGGGTGAAAATGGAGCAGTCTGGCTGCACTGTATTAGAAGAGGGCGTTGAGGTTGGCTGCAACAGCACGATCGACAGGCCCGCTGTCGGAGAAACCCGCATCGGCCAAAATACAAAAATTGACAATTTAGTACAGGTAGGTCATGGCTGTCAAGTAGGGAAAAATTGCGCGTTTGCCGCTCACGTTGGCATGGCTGGCGGGGTGAAAATTGGCAACAATGTAATTTTGGCAGGCCAAGTGGGAATTGCTAATCAAGCCAAAATCGGAGATGGGGCGATCGCCACTGCTAAAGCCGGAATTCACAGCGACGTGCCCGCAGGTGCGATCGTGACGGGCGTTCCAGCAATTCCCCACAAACTATTTCTCAAAGCCGCAGCCGTATACAACCGTTTGCCGGAAATGTACCAGTCTTTGAGGCAAATTCAGCGCAAGCTCGATCGGTAGTCATTAGTAATTAATCATTAGTCATTAGTTAACAGTCAACAGTCAACAGTCAACAGTCAACAGTCAACAGTCAACAGCCAACAGTCAACAGTATTATAGTTGCAACCCCTTAAATGTGGAATAGCATAACCAATCTGCGACTGCTGTCGCCGTCAATACCAGCAATTGTCAAAATAATCTTGTTTTTCTCAACTTGGATTGTTGTGTGGCTTCCCGCAGCGATCGTACTGGCGATCGCCCTCAAATGGCATCCGCCCCAACCCTTGGGAAACAAAAAACTACCTTTACTAGCTTCCCTCTACGTGATTGTCCCCTTCATTTTATGGGCGACAAGTTGGATCGAAAACACATCTTTTGTTAACTGGGGTTGGGATTGGCAACCCGCAGTTTTGATGTCATTAATGTGGGGATTAGGATTTGGAATAATCAGCTTAGTAATTTTATTCGGTATGCAATTAAGCGCAGGCTGGATCGAGCTACAAATTGGGGAAATATCCACTGAAACAGGCGAAAAAAAAAATAATCCTTGGGCTTTAATTTTTAACCCTGCTAGTCTGCTGACTCTGTTATTAGGAATGTGGATTAGTGCCACAGAAGAGTTAATCTTTCGCGGCTGCTTGCAAACAATCCTCCAGCAAGATTACTCAGTGCTAATCGCCGCAGCGATCGCCAGTTTCATTTTTGCGATCGCCCACCTAATTTGGGCCGCAAAAGAAACTCTACCGCAACTGCCGGGATTGTGGCTGATGGGGATGGTTTTAACCTTAGCCCGCATCGCCGACAATGGCAGTTTAGGATTGGCGATCGGCATTCACGCAGCTTGGATTTGGGGTATAACTACTGTAGATACAGAAGGCGCAATTAAACCTACTTCTAGTGTACCAGAATGGATTACAGGAATAGCAGCGAAACCGCTAGCAGGTGCAGCCGGCATTTTATTGCTATTAGGAACCGCAACCTTACTCTTCCTGACTCAAATCAGCGTTAATCAGCGCTAATCAGTTTAAATCAGCGGTAAAAATTCCGACATTAATTCAAGTGTCGATCGATCGTCACAATCGAAACCGGCCGCAACGCATCAAAACGAGTTGAATTCCCCCCAGCCACAGAACGAGATAACTGCACTTGCATGATTCGGTAACTCCAGTGCGGTTCCCGGCGCACCCGATCGCCCATCCAGCTCAAAACAGTAGCAATATCCTCAAAAGCATCCAAAGCCAACACGAGCGAGCCTCCAGGGAGCAGCCGCAGCGCGCAAACGCCCAAAATTTTAGTCAACCCTCCGCCACTACCGCCAATAAAAATCCGGTGCGGAGGACGCAAGCGGTGCAAGATTTCCGGGGCGGTTCCGTTAATCGAAAACACATTTTGCAGCCCAAAACGGCCATAGTTGAACTCGATCGCAGAAGTACCAGAAACTGTTTGTTCGATCGCGTAAACCTCAGACTGCGGGAATAAGCGAGCAATTTCGATCGACACAGAACCGTTACCAGCACCCACATCCCAGACAACTTGTCCCGATTGCAAAGCCAATTGTGCCAGCACCAACACCCGCACTTCCCGTTCAACCGTCAAACCAGGCTTATCTCCACAACCGATAAAAGCTGCATCCGGTATTCCCAACAAAGGCAACTTTTCCAAATCCAAAGGTTCTGCCCTCGGCGGGGGTTCCCGCAGCATCACAACCACGCTCAGCGGTGCAAAAGACTCTCTCAGCAAAGCTTCCAGAGACTTGCGGCTTACCCGTTCCTGGGCCGCCCCCAAATTTTCGCAAACCCAAAACTCGTAGCGTGTAGGCAAATCTAGAGCTTTCACCAAACTTGCCAGTACAGCCGGAGTGTGAGCTTCGTCCGCCAGCACCGCAATCTTCTCCACACCGAGTTTGAGTTTTGCCGTCAGTTCCTCAAAATAACGTCCTTGAGAGCCAACAAAATGAGCGTCTTGCCAAGGGATTTGCAAGCGGTTAAAAGCCAACTGCACAGAACTGACATGGGGGTGAAAAGTCAATTTTTCTGCCGGCAATTGGGCAATTAACAACTTTCCCCAGCCGTAAAACAGCGGGTCGCCGGCCACTAAAATTACGATCGGTCGATCGCGGGGTTCCACCGTCCCTGCAGAGGGTTCTAATTCGGGTTCAGTCGCCCACCAGCGCCGAATTTCCAGAATTGCTTCGGTCAAATCTTCCAACGCCCAGCGCTCTCCGTCGTGCTGGGGAAAATAGCTCAAATGGCGCTCGCTGCCTATTAGCAGAGCGGCCATTTCTACAACCTGCCGCGCCGATTCGCTCAGCCCAGCAGCTCCATCTAAACCTATACCAACAACGTTTACTGTCACTTTTTAAGCAAAAAGTAAAAAACCAGAATTACTGATTTTTCCTGGTTTTTCATAAATTTTTTCGTTGACTTTACTGTCAAACAAAAATAATTAAAGCATTTAATAGCCAATATCCTGACTATTGTCACAGGGGAGAGGGGAGAGGGGGCGAGAGAGTGGGAGAGTGGGAGATGGGGAGAGTGGGAGATGGGAAAAAATCTTCACATCGATCCTCTTCCCTCTTCCCTCTTTCCTCTTTCCTCTTTCCTCTTCCTTCTTCCCTCTTCCCTCTGCCTTCGTTAAAACTCAAAAACAGGCCATTCCGGTTGTCGGAGATAGGTGGTCATGTCGTCAAACTTCCGCAGTTCCACTCGGTGTACGGACTGTTCTTGCGGCGTGTCCAGCCATTGCTCGTTCAACTCTGACAGCAAAGCGCACAAGCGATCGCGGTCAAGGTTCGGCCCGGTGTCCCCAAAATAAGCCAGAGTAATGTGGGCCGTAAAATGATATTGCTGTTCAATTCCCAAAGCCATTAAATCGGGATTTTGATAGATCGATCGGCGAAACTCCAGAATTTGCTTGTAAGAGTTTTCGTCCGTCGGTGCTAAACAAACACCCACAGCTCTAGTCATCACCATCAACCCCAGCACTGTCCAGCGAATGGGAGCGCCGCCCGCCAAGGGTTTGCAGGCGGCAAAACGATCGGCCATGCGCGAGCGCAGTTGCTCCTCAAATTCGGGATTTTTATCAGAGGCATCTCGAAAAGCGCTGCTCCAAATCAAATCGGCTACGGTTAAATGGAAGGTATCAGGAGGCAGTGCCACGATCGCACCGTCCGCTATTTCCTGCAATAGCCGTTGTTGGATCGAGTGCAAATTACTATAAAGTGCAGCATTTTCTGCATCTTCCCCAGCAGGCGGCGTAATCACCGAATAACCCGGAAAAGGTACAGGAGCTCTCCGGCCAGCTTCGTCCGGCTTAAATTTTGGAGATTCCTGAATGTGTTCCACCTGGGACTTGTAGGAGTCCAGCAGCGTCATTCGCGCCACCCGATTTACGTAAGCTTGATAAGTATCATCCAATCTTGATTTCCTCGCGGTGACAAACTCCCACACCAAATTTTATATTATGGTGCGGGCTTCCAACAGCCCTATTCAGGATATGTTGGACTTGCGGAACCTGCAACTCTGATTTTTTGGGCTACTGAGCGTTTTTCATGCAAATTTACCTGTTTTGGGGGGAAGACGACTTTGCGATCGCGCAGGCTGTGACAAGTTTGCGCCAAACAGTCCTCGACCCCAACTGGGCTAGTTTTAACTATGACAAGATTATTGCCGATTCCGCCGGAGCTGTGGTCGAAGGGCTCGATCGAGCCTTAACGCCCCCCTTCGGTACCGGCAGCCGTTTTGTCTGGCTGGCAAATACGACTGTAACGCAGCAGTGTTCTCCAGAACTGTTAGCACAATTTGAACGGACGCTGCCGGTGATTCCCGACACCACCGTGCTGCTGCTAACATCCGTCAAAAAACCCGACAGCCGGCTCAAATCTACCAAGTTAATTTCCCAGTCCGCCGCCCAAGTGCGGGAATTTTCACCGATTCCGCCTTGGAATGAGAAAGAATTAGCCCAGCGGGTGCGCCAAGTCGCGGGCGAAATGAACGTAAAATTGACAGCGACAGCGATCGAACTTTTGGCCGAATCCATTGGCAGCGATACCCGTGGGCTATACAGCGAACTGGAAAAATTGCGACTGTTTGCGGGCAACCGCAGCCAACCTCTGAACCCGGAGGAAGTGGCAGCACTGGTACACTGTCACGCCCAAAATACCTTCCAGCTAGCCGATGCGATTCGCGAGGGCAATACCTCCGCCGCTTTGGATTTACTGGCAGGCTTAACTGGCCGCAGCGAGCCGGGTTTGAGGATTGTCGCTGGCTTGACTGGTAAGTTTCGGATTTGGCTGTGGGTAAAGGCGATGATCCAAGCGGGCGATCGCGATGATAAAATTGCTCAAGCTCTAGATCTCGGCAATCCGAAACGAGTATACTATTTTCGGCAAGAAGTCAAGAATGCCAGCTTAGAAAAACTGCAAAAAAGTTTGCCTTTGCTCCTAGAGTTAGAAGCTTCTTTAAAACGGGGCCGAGAAGAAATCTCAACCCTGCAAACCAAAGTTATAGAACTTTCTAGCTTGTTTCGCTGATGCGCGACAGAGCACAGGAGCGGCGCTTTACTGTAAATTTTTATAACAAATTTCTTTCTTCGGCTATGTGCTTGATGCCCGATCGCGGGGCAAAAGGTCAATAGATACTAGAAATACTCTTAGAATGCCAAAGTAGAAGTTAATGTGGTAAATAAATATTGTCCGCCGAATGCCGATCGGTTAATATTATTTGCCGGCTCTCCACCCCCCCCAAAAAAAGAGCGCTACCCATGACACAACAGAACCCGCGGGAACTGCTCAAGCAAGGCGATCCAAAAGCGATCGCATCTAGCATCAACCGTACACTCAAACCCAAAGGCATCAACGCCGATGTGACGCGGGACAACGGCTGCCTCCACATAATTCTGGAGGCAGACAAAGTACCGGATCAAATGGTATTGGTCGATTTCATCCGCACCGGCATGACGAAGCTGGGACTTGAATCAATTCACACTGTAAAGGTTTACGGGCGTCGAACAGGTGACGGTGAGCCTACGTGGGAAGATGAAATTGATCTGATGCCCGCAGATTCAATGCCTTACCCCTTGGATAGTGGAATGCCTGACGACTCTGTAGGTTTAGATGATGTCGAGCCCGAAGGCGAAGACTATTATCAAGAAGGAGAATTCGATCGAGATGACGACGAGGAAGACGAAGACGAAGACGAAGATCAAGCCCCGCCTCCGAAAAAACAATTTCCCAAATGGGTAATACCTGTGGGTATCTTAGTACCTCTGGCGGCGATCGCAGGGCTTTTCTTTACTAAAACTTTCCCCTTCGGCGACTCGAACCCAGAACCCATCGCCCCCGTAGCTACTTCCCCCTCCCCGAAACCCGCATCTCCCGCGTCTAAAGCCGCTGCATCCTCGACCGCCGCCTCTCCGGGCACCCCACAGGCAGCCTCCCCTGCACCAAAACCCGCTCCCACTGCTGCTGCACCAGCAAGCCCAGCTCCAGCTTCTCCTGCACCAAAAGCCGCCGCGCCTAAGCCTGACTCTTGGAGAGAAGCCGTTAACACAGCTCAGAAGGCAGCAATTTCGGCCCAGACGGCTCAGTCTCAAAATGAGTGGATCGCAGTAGCAAGCCAGTGGCAGCAAGCGGTTAAGCTCATGAGAGCCGTACCGTCAACCAGCCCTAACTATCAAAAGGCTCAGCAAAAAGCGGCAGAATATCAGGCTAACCTGAGTGTTGCCAACCGCAGGGCGGCAGCAGCACCTTAAGAGTTTTGAGTTGAATACTGGATGTGCTAAAAGTCAAAAGTCAAAAGCCAAAAGTAAAAAAACTTGTTTTTACTGAAAGCTTTCTTACTTTTGACTTTTTTCAATTTTATTAAAAATTTATTTAACTTCACTACATCTGTAAGGCTTTAGCTATCTTCAGCCTTTAATCAATCTCGGTATCGGAATTTTTGGTCGATTAATTATAGTTCACGGCGCTGCGACAAAATTATTTTTAACTCCTCTGAGGTTAAATCAATTCTTTCTTGGTAGTTTACGTGCATAAAATATTTCTCACGCTCTCAGCATCATTGTAGTATTATTTTGGGAAACGGATATTAACATTACTTTATTTACCTTGATTTTTTTCTACCGACTTACTTAGATGTATATACAGCAAGCCGGATGCTCGCACTCCTTCCTGTAAAAACAAAATTTACTCAACAAACACCGCAATAACTTGGTTTCTTGGATAAACCGGTTTGCTAAACACAGAGCTTGGTTTAAATCTGTTCTTCCCCTGGATTAAAACGCTGAATTCCTTGATCTTCTGCGCGAAAAATAGCATCTTTGGGAATATTGAGGATGCCTGTAAATGAACTTTCGCTTACTTTCAAAGCTTGTTCCTTATTTTTGTATTCGGCTAGTTCGCACTGTAAATTGTCAATAGTCTGTTGCAAGCGAGTGGCTTGTCTGAGCATTTCTTGTTCGGAAAAGTCCAGCAATTGCATCAGATTAGCCACTTGATATTCAAGTAATTGGGTTTCGTAAATATTGTTATTTGTAACAAAGCTTGTAGGAGTTTCTGAATCCTCAAAAACACTTTTTTTGTCGGGCATGGACAATGCTGTTTTGACACTAAGTGCCAAATCTTTAAACATTTCAGCAGTGTTGTGGGGAATTTTAACTTTCAGGAACATCACTACCGCAAACACACTTCCTGACGGCAGAAGTCCCCCAAATCCTAAGACAGACTTGACTTGGTAGGGGATAATTAAGGAATTTTGCTCAGGAATAAAGGGGCTGCCTTTTGCCTCTGATACGTGAAAAATATTTAATACTGCGGGCTCTAATTGCAGGAACCTTTTTCGCTCAATTCCGAGGAATGTAGGAATGTCTAAACCGAACTGCCTGATTATTTCGGAAATCGCCGGCATTTGAGCCACTAATTTTGTGCTAACTAATGGAATAGCTGTATTTTCTGCTGCTGTGTGCCGAGAATTCCACTGCGGTTCAGGGCCTGCGGCTGCTAGCAGAGTCAAACATTTCATGTCGGCGGTGGGTGAATTTCCCTTCATCAAGCGGCGGGCGGATTGTTGCAAGGAGTCTTCTAATTCCCCGTAGGGATGAGTTTTGAACAAACGCACTAAGGCACAGGAATTTTCTCCAGTTTGCGAATTGCAAAAATGTCGGTAAATATAGTTAACAATCTTCTGGCTGCTGGCTTCCATACTAGCAGTATTTCTACCTAAGTGGCGCAGGACTAAGCTGCATTTAGCCATGTCTTGCGGGGTAAATAAGGTAATATCGTACATTAAAAAATGCTCTCCAAGAGCTCGAACACTGTTTTTCATTTATCGTTAAGGCCGCTACCGCATCCGGAATCCTACTGAGAGTTTTGAACAAAGTGCTAGTTAAAATATGTAGAAAATTTGCCCGCCAGCCAAATGCAGCGGTTGTATGGCAGCATACAGAAATTAAGATTAAAGCAAAAAAATCTATCCCCTAGGGTAGGCCGCAAGGACAGGAAAGCCGATTTATAATATGTAATTTTTTTTACGAAAAGTCCCACAAAAAAATTAAAGAAGGAATTAAAGAAACAAGGCTTTTCACCGGATATGCCTCGCGTTGTACTGGGCATTTTCGTAGATACAAGTCGGTTTCTGGGTAAGCCATATTCATAGAAATCCTAGAAACTCAAGCTGCAATTTTTGTGGCGGGCGATCGCACGCCGATTTATCAAAAATTGGTACAATTTCGTCAGTCTTGGACGCAGAAACCGGGTTTGCTTACAGAGAAAAAACCCGGTTTCCTGCGTATTGGTAAGTAGATGCTGTGTTCAAAACTTTTAACCACCTCACAGAAATCTACTCAGCAGGTTGAGACTTGGCTTCCAGGGCATCTTTAGCAGACAATCCCTGATCTTGAACGCCAAAATACCACAAACTAGCAGCAGCTTCGGCGCGAGTCACGGATTTCTTCGGCTGAAACAGAGTGGTAAAACCAAAAACGCGGCGAATATTCGCCAAATCTCCATTGTTAAAATCAGCTAAAACTGCCCGCGACGCCTGGGAATCAATCTTAGAAGCATCTTGAAAGCCCCACTTTTCTTTCACTCCGTCAATGTTAGCTGTCGGTAAAACTTGACGACTATCTAAAGGCACTTTCCAGAGAATCATTGTTTCGCGAGTTAAAGGTGCATCCGGGCGAAATTTCACATCTTTAGTTTCTCCCGAAAGCGAACTCGGAATTACACCGGCTTCTGCTAAACCTTGAATTGCTGAAAAATCCGGGTCTGTTTTGGGTATATCAGAAAAGGCTGGTTCGCTAGAGTCTACTGCTAATCTAATTTGTTTGGCTTGACGGCTAGCATAAATCTGATTGTTAGCTGCTACTAACCAGCGGGCGTATTCGCGGCGAGTGACAATTTTGTTGGGTTTGGGCAAAGTGCTGGCTGTTTCTAAATTAGCATTTTCTGTCCCTCGCACTTTTAGCACTTCCAACTGACTTAAATCAGCCACATACTGCCGCAACTGTTGAGGAATTTGGGTGTCTAGTTGGCTAACGTTTGCTGATTTTGGCGACGCGGATGGTGTTGGAGTAGTTCCCTCTGAATTAGATGAATTTGGTGAAGCGGTTGGAGATGCGCTAGACTCGGAATTGTTAGGTTGGGGACTGGTGGCAATTTCTGGGCTGTCTTTGCTGTAGTCGATCGCAAATTCTGTAAAACCTCCTACTTTCCGAGTAGGAGAAAGCGACACAGTTACCCGCAAATTATCTCGCGTTGCTACCAAAGAACCTTGTCCCTCGGCGGTGGGGCGGCTGACTATTTCCCAGTTGCGACGCCCAAACTCTGTAGAGTAAAAGTTCTGAACCGAATTAACAGGATCTGTGCTTTCCCAGCGCAGCCGCACATTTTTTGGCGACGGATCAGTTTGCCCAGCAACTTCGATTAACTCAGCATTAGGATAGAGTGGAATCTCTGTCGGGAAATCGGGAGGAAGTTTGGCGGTAGAGTTTGTCTCAATAGCTGTCACTGGTGGCGGGGAAGAGAAAACTACTGGATTTTGTTTTAATTTCGGATCGGCGGCTAATGATTCTTCGAGTGCCTTGCTGTTGGGGCTGTTTGCACAACCTGTGACAGCAGCCAGTAGACACACAGCCAGCCAAGTATTTACAGCAGCGAGTATATTGGTTTTATTGGTTTTAGTGATTTTAGAGCGTCCTTGAGAGTTGCCTCGCCGTTGAGTAAATATAATATTCAGCATAAATCCCCCCTTTGCGGATATATTTCTAGGCTAGCGCAGATCGATCGGGCATATATAATTTTTACCCAAATGAAATTTCTGTATTTACTTCTAGTTACTGCTACATTACTTTCATACCCTGTCAAGTTTGCCCGTCCCGCTGCATCTCAACCAGCCCCGCTGCGGACAGCTATTCAGACGCCAGAGTGGCAGCCATTTTGCTCAGCGATGGGTCAGTTTGCGATCGATATGCCGGCAAATCCCAAAATTAATTCCGAAATTTTTTCAAATCAAATTATTGCTCATACATACCGATCGAAATTAAAAAACAAAGAAACTTATTTGCTTCAATACTTTGACCTAGATTTTCGGCTGAGGAACAATAATATCAATAATATCAGAATTACTTTAAATAATGCCGTTGATTTTTTTGTCGTGGCAGCGAATGCTAAAGTCTTGCAAGTGCGGGATATTTCCCTCGGAGGCTATCCGGGAAAAGAATTTGAGTTTCAGCCACTTTCTCCCACTGAACCGGTAGGTGTAGGTCAAGTTTATTTGGTGGAAACGCGCGTTTATGGGCTGGTTGCCACTAACTCAGAACCAGAAAATGCTCAAAAATTTCTCGACTCTTTTCGTTTGTTTTGAAGCAGGAACTTTTACAATGAGTAGTTTAGGAGATTTAACATATTTAACTGATAAATGTTGAGGGAATAAGTCAGAAGTTACAGGGAAAAAATAAAAATGAGTTGGAAGTGGCAATCGAATTTATTAATAAAACTTACGCTTGGCAACTCGGTGTTTAGGAAAATAGTGGCTTTGGCAACAAAAAAGGTCGCCATCAACCGGGTTTTTGAGTAATAATTTGGCCAAAACTCTATTAAGCTAAATTTGACTTAATACCTTATTGTATTTTTTGTACTCTATCTAACGACATAGATTAATTTTACACCCGTGGAGCGATGTAGATACTTGCTCAAATTTATATATTTGATATAAGGATTTTTAAATCGCCGAAAGCAAAAATCAGAAAGCATAAACAAAGATGCTGTCTTGCTCCATCTGGCTCCCATCTGGCTCAACCAAGTCAGCCTCATCGAAAGCTTACCCGGAGGGTATTAATATATTATGAACAAACTAACACCAATTATCCTGAGCGGTCTCCTATTATTTGGAGCTGCTGCTTGCAGCGAAGGAGCTAAAACTAGCGCTGATTCTCCTAATTCTGCCACAGGAAATACCACTA
This sequence comes from Microcoleus sp. POL10_C6, assembly GCF_036701585.1. Lineage (NCBI taxonomy): Bacteria > Bacillati > Cyanobacteriota > Cyanophyceae > Oscillatoriales > Microcoleaceae > Microcoleus > Microcoleus sp. POL10_C6. The sequence goes on from NZ_JAUBRB010000063.1 coordinate 23,435, forward strand.
GCCCGCCCCCAGCCGAGACAGTTCAAAAAACTCAGGGTGACGCCACTAGCCAGATTCGCCAAAACCAAGCAAATTCTGATATCAGGGCCAGAGAACAGCGCAACAATGTGACGGGTGGCGATGCAATAAGAGCCGACGGCGACCTTCAAAGTGAAGTGCGCTCAAAGTTAGAAGTAAACATCACTAAAGGTCAGCTAACTGTTGACGCAAAAGATGGGCTTGTCACCGTAGGTGGCACAGTTCCCAATCAAGCTGATTTAGCTAAAATTGAGCCGCTAGCTAAAGAGATTAAGGGTGTCAAAGATGTGAATGTTACGGCTGTTGTCGCCCCCGCTGCACCTGCATCGCCTAGCAGCAATCAATAAATTACAAAGAAGAAGTCCGAGGGACACAAGGGAGAAGGATGTAGTTATCTAGGAGAGAAGTCTGAGGGAAGAGGGTAAAGTTTGGCATTGTAAGATTCCTTGCGGAGCGGATTGCAAAACTTAGGTGACTCTCTAGGGAGAGCTGGGTTTTAAGTGAAAGAGTTTAAATTCACGCATTCAAAACTCACGCAATACCTGCAACTTCCCCTTCCCCATTTCCGATTTCCCATCCCGGAGAATTAGTTAGAAACCAACCTGAAGATAGAGCGGGAAGTTATTCCCAGCGACCGATGAAAATTGTTGGGAAAAAATGACTAAATGTGATTGATGGCAGAGCATAAATTCTGTGGTTGTGTAAAAGTAGTATATTTTTCAGGAGAAAAGAAATGGCTTTAGGTCAACACAAGCGAGCTGTAGGAGCATTTTCTAATTACCGAGATACGGAACTAGCCCTGATGGAACTGCAAAGTACCGGGTTTCCGATGAATAAAGTTTCGGTAGTTGGGGAAAAGCTAGATAACAGCGAAATTGCGGGCGCTAGCGCTGGTAAGAGTACCGACGAGAAAGTCGGTGGTGGCGCCAAAGCAGGGGCGACAGCGGGAGTCGTGACGGGCGGTTTAATTGGTTTACTCGGAAGCATTGGAGCGCTAGCGATTCCGGGAGTTGGCCCGGTGATGGCGGGGGGTGCGATCGCCACTCTGCTGGCAGATACTGTAGTCGGAGGCGCGATTGGGGCTGCAGCAGGCGGTTTGGTCGGCGGTTTGGTCGGTTTGGGAGTTCCCGAAGATAAAGCTAAAGCTTATAACGATCGCGTCTCGCGCGGAGAATATTTGGTATTCGTAGAAGGAACAGATGCTGAACTTGCCACAGCCGAAGGAATTATGAGCGTGCGGGGCATTCAGGATTGGGGTATTTACGATGTGCCTGCAGACACTGGTCGCAGAGCTTCGGGCCGCCAGAAGCGCGCCGTCGGAGTATTTTCAACCCGCCGGGAGACGGAACACGCACTGGGAGAACTGAGAACTGCCGGTTTCGACATGAATCGGGTTTCGGTCATCGCTAAGGATGCTGACTCTAAAGGGGACATCGCAGGCATTGACGTGCACGACAGCGCGGACAACAAATCCGACGAAGGGGCCACAAAGGGCGCACTCACAGGTGGTACTTTGGGCGGCTTGACAGGCTTGTTGGTAGGTCTGGGCCTAGTGGCAATTCCGGGAATCGGGCCGATTATGCTGGCAGGAGCCTCAGCTACGGCGATCGCCACTACACTCGCCGGTACGGCTTTGGGTGCGGCAGCAGGTGGCTTGATCGGAGCTTTAGTCGGTATGGGAATTCCCGAAGAGGAAGCTAGAGCATACAACGATCGCGTGGCGAGAGGAGATTACTTGGTACTGGTTGACGGCAGCGAAGCAGAAGTCGCTAGAGCTGAAACCATCCTGAGCCGCGGAGGCATTCAGCATTGGAACACCTACGACTATAATCCCAGCGTCGATAGTGCTCGGGCTGATTACGGCGCTCCTGGGACTCCGGGCGTTGATACTACGGCTGATATTTACGATCCCAATCAGGGCGTTACCGGCCACCGTCGGGTTTAATAATTCAGACTTTGTTTGGGTATTGTTTCTACTTTCTGCAGGGTAGTCGCACTCGCGCACTCGGATGGTGGAAAGTGATCCAACCAACAGCGGCGAGCTAGCGGTTTTACGCTTCGTCGGTAAAATTATCTCAAAAGTCGGCTTTTTCTCTGAAAGCCGGCTTTTGTTTTGTTCTGGAAACTTCAAAAAGCCACCTGTCAAAAGTTTAATTTTGATTGGCAAGGTGGGCTTTCCACCAGTGGATCGATCGGCTCCCTGAATTTTTACAGCAGAAATCCGCAGCGGTTTTTTAGTCTGTAGCACTCACTACTGCTAGATTTTAAACCCCGCAGTATTATCAAATTTAATGACCTAAATTACCACAGATATTGCCCAGTTAGTCAAAGAGCGACTATCTTTAATTATGGGTAGCTAATTTCAGCAACTTATACAGGTGAAGTAGCCAGTCCCGCGCGCCGAGTACGGCATGCAGTGGTCGGCAACTATTAGAATAATATTGTCGTCGCTTTCCCGCCAGACTTAGGCTGGTCATTGCTTGGCTGTAGCAGCCCAATTGCTGTTGGCAAGACCTGCGGCATGAATACAGTTTTTCTGGGAATGCCTCAGAGAAGCATTTGAGAAGCCCAGGAACAGCTTTTATGTCCGGGAGCGCGTCTGGTGTCGAGTGTTCTGTAAATTAGAACCGCAAGCGCTCATGGATCGAGAAAACATTAACAGCAAGCACAGCAGCGCGGGAATAGGGGAACGACTCGCGAGCCATTTTTTCGCGCAATCTCAGGCTCAGCACAGCGTATTGCTTCCTTCGCCGACGACTCGCTCAGCACTCCGAGGGAAACAGCCTTCCTGTTGGTTTTCACTGGCACGGAGCACAGTGGGGGGAGGTGACACTAGCTGAGCTGGCCTGGCGCTGCCGTCCGGGTTCCTCGAAGGTAGAAAGCACTTATTTAGAAGGCATTAGGGGTTGAAGCTCCGATATCTTCTTTATTGATTGCACTCATAAATTCGATCGCCTGTACTGGCAAATTTTCGGGTCAGAAGACGGCGCGGATGCCGCCAGCAATACCGCCAATATTCGATCGACCTTGACAAGATCGATCAACAACTTCTCGGTATTTTGGTAAAGAGTTAGGAGGTAATATGTAGTGGTTAGCAGTTAGTATAAATCCCACTAACCATTAACAACTAATATCAACCGCCAACTAATTACTAGCAAAATAATACTTACAGGACTTACAGGTGGCGAGAAACGCGGTTTTTTCATAACTTCCGCGCTAGCAAACCTCAGATTATACCAGAACCCGGTTTATTTTCGTAAATTATAACTATGAGAGCAGGGTGATGGTAGGAATCAAGCAGTTTTGACAATTGTTAATGTGGCAGTATTAGTTTAAAAAACTGACTGGCAAACACGATAGTACAAACTTTCACACAACATAGAACATCGAGAAATTAAGGAAACTCACTCAATTTTTTTATGAATTTCACTGAGCTTTTAAGTGCCGATGAACTTTTAACTAGACATAGAAACGGGGAACGAGATTTTCGAGGGACTAACCTCATTGCGGCTCATTTGAGTGAAGCTAATCTCAGTCGAACAAATTTGAGCAGCGCTAATTTGAAAGGTGCCAACTTAATTAGAAGTAAACTGATTGGAGCTAATTTAAACGCCGCCGACTTGAGCGGGGCTAATTTGTCTAAGGCGAAATTAATTGAAGCTAACCTCGGGAGTTCTAGTTTAACTGGAACTGTAGCCATCTCCGCAGATTTTAGCGGGGCCAATCTCAGCGGAGCAATACTGTCTCAGGCTGACTTGAGCAAAGCAGTTATGACTGGAGCGAGTTTAGTAGGAGCTTGTTTGCTAAGTGGCTCAAAACTAACTGAGGCTAATTTGAGCGGGGCGACGCTGAGCCGAGCAATTATGAGCGGGGTTGATTTAAGCAGAGCAAATCTGACGAGAGCGATTCTCACCGAGGTAGATTTGACCGGGGCGAACCTGAGCGGAGCAACTTTAACTCGGGCTTATCTCAATCGCGGAAATCTCAGCGGCGTCAATTTGGTTGGGGCTTGTTTGAGCGAAGCAAGTCTGCGGGAGGCTTCTATTAGCGCTGCTAATTTGAGCGGTGCTGACTTGAGCGGTGCTGACTTGCAATCGGCAAATCTAAATGGCTCTAATTTGAGCGGTGCGGACTTGCAGGGAGCTAATTTGAGTAAAGCTAATTTAAATGGTTTGATTCTGCACAATGCTGATTTGAGGGCTGCGAATTTGAACAAAGCTTCTTTGCGGGGAGCTAACTTGAGCGGTGCGAATTTGGCAGGTGCTAGCTTGCTGGAAGCGGATTTGCGGGGGGCGAATTTGAGTCACGCCAATTTGTCTGGAGCGGGTTTGCTGTTGAGTTCTCTAACAGGGGCGAATTTGACAGGAACTAATTTGTCAGAGGCTAATTTGATTGGGGCGAGCTTGAATGTTGATAATTTGAATGAGGCAGCTTTGGGCGGGGCGATTTTGCCGAATGGAGCTACTCACAGCCGGGATTGATAAGTTGATTAAGAGAAAATGGTTTTGAGTTTTAAGTTAAATAATCTTTAATTTAAAACTCAAAACTTTTGACAATAAAGAATTCAGGAGTCAGGAATCAGAAGTCAGTTATTGGTTGTGCAGGGCGGGTTTAATAGATTGTCTGCGATCGACAATCTATTGACAATCTATTAAAATTAGGACTCAGCGATGCAATCTCAGAGGCAATTTCAGCATTCTTTGACTAACTAATTCGCTTGGACAGGTTTTACAACATGATGTTGAAACCCCGCAGCAAGAGCTTGTTTCTGATTAAAGTCTCCAGCATAGGCAGTCAGGGCGATAGCCGTGCAGTTCCCCAAGTTGACGCGCGATCGCCAGCCCCAATCCCAAACCCCAAAAATTACGACTTAGGGCTCCATCCTCCTAATCTTCATCTTTCTTTGTGAAACATACTTGCAAAATTTTTGACACCGTGCTAACGTTAAAAGGTTTGAGACTTAAAAATCAATAGAGGTAAAACCCCGCAGAATGAAACAATTGGGAACCCATCTGGTCGCTGATGCTTGGCAGTCTCCTGGAGACCTGCTCAACGATCCTGAACGTATCCGCCGCGCTATTCTCGATGCGATCGAAGCCGGAGGAGCTACTCTCATCGATTTGTGCGTACACCAGTTTAGTCCTCACGGAGTGACAGCTACTGCTACTTTGGCAGAGTCTCATATAGCAATCCATACTTGGCCTGAACACGGTTATTTTGCTGCAGACTTATTTTTCTGCGGAGCCGGCGACCCTCACCGAGCCATGAAGGTGCTACAGACAGCTTTGGAAGCTAAACAGGTAAAACTCACTGAGTTCACGCGCGGTTTCGATCCAGGGGTGGGCATTGTAGGTTCTGCTTGTGAAGAGCAGTATGCCCCTCGTTCAGTAGAAACGAGTGCCGCCAGAGGATGATGGCCAATTAGCGTAACTTTGAACAATTTATGCTAGGTTTTGTTTAAAATCCCACGGATCGAACCGTGGGATTCTTGTTGGAATTTACTTTTTCATTAATAAAGGGCGGACAACTAAATAACCTGCACCAAAAGCTGCAATCACAATCAGAAAAATCGCGATCGCCAACCACAATCCACTTAAGTCTGAGGTTTTTTTGAGTTGAGATCGCACACGGTAAGGAGTTTCCGGCACCTCTGTAAATAATTTTTCGGGAAGTGGCTGCGGCATTGAGACGGCTGTTGGCTCCGGTTCCGGTAGTGGGAAGGGGAAAGCTACTGTCTGAGGTGGTTGAGGTACGGCAGAGTTCATCTGCGAGGTTACAGGTGGTGGGGGCGGAGGTTCAACGCTGAAATTGAATTTGACTGACGGCATTTGAGGCATCCCTGTCTGGGTGATGCTCTGAGCCGAGTTGACTACTTGCTGTAACTGTTGGGATACTTGAACTACTGTTTCTACTTCTCGCCGCAGTTGTTGATTTTGTTGGACTAATTGCTGATTGTGGGTTTTGAGGGAGTCCACCATCGCTTGGGCTGCTTGCAGCTCTGCCGTGACTTCTCGATAGAGGGAAATTGGTACCGATGGAGAGTAACTATTTGAGTTTTCAGGGGAAGTATTGTCAGATAAGGTAGTATTTTGCATAATTGTAGATGGCGAGGGTGAACTTGTTTTAGTTTAGCCTGAGAGTATTTGCAATTAGATCGATCGCAACACAATTCGTCAAGATATTTGTTACAGATATTGAACGTAAAATTAATTTAATGTTACAAGTTTTTAGTCGATCGCTATGAACAACTACGCACCGGAACAAACTATGTCGCAAAAGTCAAGCACCGAAGAAATGAAATACGGCGAACGCCAGATTTTGGAAGGCGAGTTAATTACTTTTCCGAATCCGCGAGTCGGGCGGCGCTACTCGATTAACATTACGTTGCCGGAGTTTACTTGCAAGTGCCCATTTTCTGGCTATCCCGATTTTGCGACAATTCACGTTACTTACGTGCCAGACGAGCGGGTGGTAGAGTTAAAGGCGCTGAAACTGTACGTTAACAGTTATCGCGATCGCTACATTTCTCACGAAGAATCGATCAATCAAATTTTAGACGATTTTGTGGCAGCTTGCGCGCCGCTGGAAGCGACGATTAAAGGCGATTTTTCGCCGCGGGGGAACGTCCACACCGTGATTGAGGTGCGGCACGAGAAGTAGGGCGGGTATTAAGCTGTTGTGGCATTGAGATTTAATTGTGGGGCGGCGTCGAAGCGCACCCCACAATAGTTTTAAGAAATAGGATTGTTAATAAAATTAGCAAGTAATTGTAGGGTGCGTCAAGGCAGCCCTCTCAACGTAGTCAAAAAGCCGTTCAAACGCTTAAAATCTGGTAGTTTGTAGGGTGTAAACTGGGCATGGGTCGAGTTGTCACCCACCGGAGAGTACCGGTTTACGGGCGTTTCAGCGTTTGGATTTTGAAACCAAAACTCCGTATATATAGCAATCCTTGCAGGAGTCATAAATTTTTTACCCCACCCCAACCCTCCCCTTGCTAAGGGGAGGGAGTAAGAAATTCACAAATGATTTAGGATTGCTATAGTAATTTTGATTACTGGAAATTTGAAAAATCCGAACGTGAAATAGTGGTTTTCTGCTTTTTTTCAGGTTCACATTAACAACCTCGACATATTTGGCAACGCGCCCCCTACAATCTCAACTAATCTTTTGGATATTTATCGTTGGTGTAAGGTGCGCTAGGCGCACCCGACGGTTAGCTTTGACTTGCAACAGAAGTCTGCGCTATTTCGCTCTTTTCTTCCTCTTGTTTCGATTCTGCCAACTTGTCCAAAATCTCCACAACTTCTCTTTCAAAACTCACCTGAGCGCGATTAGTGCGCCCGCCGACGTATAGTTTGCCGTTTTTTTCCAAAGCCCAAATCTGCGAGTGAGACAGATAGCTCATCAGCACGCTAAGCATCAGCAACCCGAAGCCAGTATAAACGATCGGAATACCCGGATCAGCCTTAATTTGCAATCCCGTACTGCCTACAACTTCGTCAATTGTCAGCATCACTCCGTTAACTTCCACCGCCGTGCCTGCGCGAACTGTAGTTAACAATTTGCCATCCGTACCGTACACTAACATCGTGCCTTGCAAGTCCTTTGCTAGCAGAGAAACTCCAGCACTCAAATCTGGTTTGGTCGGAATCCAAGCACCCCAAATTCGACCTTTACCTTGGGTGTCTAACTGAGCCATTGGCAATTGTAAAACCGGGCTTTTATTGAGGCGAACTCGCACGGCGGCTATTGCCCAATCTGCTTGATAAAAAGTGACTCCCCGATATCTGAGGGGCTCGTTAACGTGAATGGTTTTGCGATCGACCTCTTGGCCTGTTTTGTCCAAAACTGACAGATCAGAGTAAAATTGGTCGATCGCACCGCTCGGACTATAATCAATCCAGAACCGATTAACTCGCATCGACCAATCCTTCGGTATTTGCGGCCGGGCCCAAGGTCCCGCATCCAGGATATTCTGCACCTGAAATGTTTCGCCGCTGGGAACCATTTCTTGGCCTAGAAATCCCGTCATCGCGCCCCACATCGACCCAGCTAAAATAATTAGCATACTGGCGTGAACAATAATCGGGCCGATTTTACCAATTATTCCCTTGCGAGCATAAACTTTTTCGCCTTCTCGAAATATGCGGTAGTTTTTTTGCTGCAAAAGTGGTTCTAACGAACTTAAAGCAACTGTTTCTAATTCCGCACTGAGAGCTAATTTTTCAAACTGCTTTGGTTCTTCATAAAATTTCCAGCGGCGGGCGGCTTTTAATGCGGGAAATTGTCGAGTAAATGTACAAGCTGTTAAGCTGCTGCCGAACAAAATTAGGATTGACAAAAACCACCAAGTGCGGTATACGTGGTCTAGTCCTGCAATTAGTACAACTTTCCAAGTTAGGAAGCCGAACAAAGCGGGGTGTTCTGGATAGTTGGATTGGTAAAAGGGTACTGATTGGCCTTGTTCGATGACGGTGCCGGAAATGCTGAAAAATGCGATCGTCAGCAGCAAGATAATTGCCAGCCGCAAATCTGCTAGCACCGGCAAGATTTCTCGCTTGAAAAACCTTTGAGGGGCAGTCGCCCAGTTTGAGAGTTTTGATAGAAATACTTCTTTTGATGTCATTGGTAATTATGAAGGAAGAAGGAAGAAGGAAGAAGGAAGAAGGAAGAGGGAAGAAGGAAGAAGGAAGAGGGAAGAGGGAAGAGGATAGAATAACAAAAGATGAACAAAATATTATTATTTTTAGTTAAAAAGTCTCCATCAATTTTGGATTCTTTCTCTTTTCTTTCTTCCTTCGTGTTCTTCGCGTCTTCGCGGTTCGTTAAAAAAAACTTAATTCACGCATTCAGGAGAGATTGCTATATCTTTAAATAAAGACTGAAGTCCTTACTACTAAAATTAAGCGGGAAGGATTCGGGAAAGCAGAGAGAAAACGCCAAATCCTACTAGCAAAACGCCGCTAACAGGCGTAATCCAACTCGACCACCGACGTAATTCTAACAACTTTTTAATGCTAGCAGTGAAAGTACCTGCTATAATCAGCGGAGCGACGTAGCCAGCAGCATAAAACAGCAGCAACACACCACCTAAAACTGTATCTCCCGTTTTGGAAACCCAAGCTAAGAGTGTAGCTAAAACCGGCGTGCTGCAGGGAGACGCTACTAAACCAAAAGTTAAGCCCAATAAGTACGATCGCACGCCCGCCGGCAAATCTTTCGGCACCCACCCCACAGCGTCAAAAGACGGCATTTGCAAGGGTAAAGCTTCGAGTAAATTGAGCCCCATTAGAATAGCAATAATGCTGACAAGAATCGGCAAACCCAGGCCAATTTTGCCGTAAACTTGTCCGGCAAATGATGCTACAATACCTAAACCCGCAAGGGTGGTGGCTAATCCGAGGGAAAACCACGCCGACTGGGCGGCGGCTTGCAGGCGACTTTTTGCTTCGTATCCGCCGATGTAGCCGATCGTGATCGGCAACATTGAAAGCATACAGGGCGTTAAGCTCGTTAGCAACCCTGCCAGAAAAATAACTCCGACGCTGACTAAACTGAGGTTTGTCAGTTGAGTATTTACTAAATTATTAGCAAATTGTGCGAGTTCGTAAAGTTGAGTTTGCAGGGTTTCCATCAGTCGATTTTAGATTTTAGATTTTAGATTTACTTCACAGCCTATCGATTTTAGATTTTAGATTTTAGATTTTAGATTGACTCCACAGCCCATCGATTTTAGATTTTAGATTTTAGAGAGGCTCTACAGATGAATCTGAGAGTTTAAACTAAATATCTAATATTTTTGCTATTCACGACTCCTGTCGGGGGCTTGTATCCCTAGGCAGGTGACTTCAGGTTCGGGGCTGTTCTAGCTTTGTTGAAAATTGTAACAGATGCGCGCAGGTTCTGTTTTAAATTTAAGATTTTAGCGATATTTACGGGTTGGGAGTTAAAAAGTCGATCGCACCCTGGTTTAAATTAATATCTTGACAGCATCCTCAACAAGCTGTTGACAACGGGCGCAGCTTGGGAGTTAAAAGGTCGATCGCACCCTGGTTAAATTGATATCTTGACAGCATCCTCAACAAGCTGTTGGCAACGGGCGCAGCTACACCAGATAATTCATTGACTGCGAAATCAGCCCGAAAGCCTGTTGTTGAAATTATTCAAGCAGACTTTAATTTTACTCTACTGTAAATTAAAGCCACTTTCTTCATTAATAGACCCGTCCGGCATTATTGCCCCTGCCAGCACCGCACCTCTGAAATTTGCTCCCGTTAAAGTAGCGCCTTCTAAATTAGCATTGCTCAAATTTGTGACTTGTTTGGAACCTCGGAAAAAGAAGCTGTGCAAGTCAGCACCTGTTAAATTAGTGTCTGCCAAATTAGCATATTGCAAGTCAGCACCGTGCAGCGTCGCATCCGTTAAATTAGCTTGGGTAAGATTGCTTCCCCAAAGTCGAGAATCTAAGACATTAGCATCCTGTAAATTGGCGCGGCTCAGATTGGCCAAAGTCAGATTCGCATCCCACAACTTCGTGCCGTTGAAATTAGCTTCGGTCAAATTGGCTCGACTGAGATCCGTGCCTAAAATCTCAGCATTTGCTAAATTAGCGCCGGTGAGATCTGCGTCAGAAAGATCCGCATCTTTTAAGTTAGCACCGGACAAATTAGCGCCGGACAAATTAGCGCCGGACAAATTGGCTTCTTGGAGATTAGCTCCCCGCAAATCGACTGCGCTCAAATCGCACTGTTTCCACAAAAAACTGACGCACCAATTATCCTTTAATAGGTGAGTCACATCCTCTGCATTCGCGGCCATCACAGGAGGAGTTAAGTAGAGAGTGAACAGGACGATCGCCAACACCGCAGCGAAGAAAGTTTTCAACCTCATAACTCTTTTCATTGACACTAATTTGCGCCATAAATTATTGATGTCTAATCAAAGCATAGCAAATAATCTGCAA